>JAIORG010000273.1 GCA_021108255.1 Anaerolineales bacterium
TTAGAAAGAGGGGGCTGCCGCCGCTGACCCGGGCTGCAATGCCCAGCCGGAGAGCTAATTGAACTTGTTCCCTGGCGCCTGTGCTGAGATCGCTCAATGAGTATTGGCGATATTGATCATGAACATAAAGCTGGTCATTGATAAGATCAAGCTGCTGATATTTACCGGTTAGGCTCTGGAGCAAATCAGCAACCTCGGGTGCATTGATGTCGCGTTTGATCTTTTGATCTTCTTCCGCTTGGAGTTGGGTGAGAATTTCCGTAAGTCCAATTTTTGCTATCAGTTCAGCTGTTAAAGCTTTGTATGATTTTTCAACTTCACTGATTAATATCTTGAGATGGTAGAAAACATCTGGCCAGGGCGTGGAAACCTCATCACCTGTTCTTTCACAAGCGCGTGCTTTAAGAGTCTCCAGATCATTATGATATGTTGATAAATCCTTTTTCAATTTTTGGAGTGATTCCTCGAGCGAATAAACTGTTTCTGAATCATAGTCGTTGGCAGAAGGAGCTGAGAGATACTTTTCTTCAATTATGTTCAAGCGGCTTTGCTGTACAGCCAATTCGTTGGCTTGCTGGTCCAGATCCGCAGATTGTTTTTTTAATTCCTGGAGCCTTTTTTCCCATTCCTTCTCATTGACCCGATTCCCCGATAAATCAAGGAAAAAGTTCTCGACGGCAAATTTTTCTCTCTCGAGCTGAAGGCTTTTCTTGATGATATTTTCCTGATCTCTTTTACGTGAAAGATGGATTTCCTGAAGCTTGTTTTTTTGTGCCTTTAAATCAGTTAAACCAGAGGCAGATCTTCCGAATTTATCCTCAAAATCAACTTGAATGATCTTGCGTTCATTCGCATCGTCAACCATTGTTGTCCAACGAAGAAGTTTTATGCCATAGAACAGAGAAAGTCCAAAACCAAGAATGGTAATGGCAGCCCCTGGCCAGAAGAGATCCAGGGATGATAAAAAGTATTGAGTGACTATAGCGATAAAGCCGGCTGCCAGTATTGTCGCACCTGCAAGGCCAATGATCCAGGAAGGTTTCCCTTTATCATCCAGGGAATTATCTTCCCAGACATCAATGGCTGATTCCAGCCAGGTGTATTGTTTGCTCACCTCTTGGGATTTACTAATGATTTTATTAAGTGATTTGATCTCGTTGTTTAAAGTATTGTGATCTCTAATATGGTCTCGTAAATTATCCAGAGATCCATCATCGAGAGCTTTCCTCTTGGCTTTGATCTCTTTCAGTTTTTCACCTAAACAGAAAGCCAGGTGCCTCTTGGCTAAATTTTGCTCAGTGAGGGACTCTTCAAGTTCTGCGCATTGCAGCTCTATCTGGCGAGCAGGTCCCTGGGAATATTTTGTTTCAATTTGATCAAAAAGACTTTTGATGTCCTGCAGCTCCGAAAATAGCTGATTGTGTTCTTTGATTTGACCCTGATTTTTACCTTTTATTTTCAGGTTTTCCAGGCTTGCTTTCTGAACAGTGACCGGGATGGCTCCCAGGATCTGGTCAATAAGTGCCTGGCTGGTCAATGCAGTCTTCAACACTGCGCGATTGACGCCTCCCGGGGTATCGGCAGACAGGGCAAGTTCTCCGCCTTTCACAACCAGGAGACGTGCCATATTATTCGGTAAACCGATATCGGATTCCTCCCAGTAGTCTTCGATTTTTCTTTTGCTAATTGGGGAAAATGAGATAGTTTCTGGACGAATACCCTGAATGAGTACCGAACCTTCGCAAGACGTATCTCTTAAGTTCCATTCCTTCGAATGGCTAAATATGGACTGAAGCAAGAATTCTACCAGGAAAGTCTTACCGGTTTCGTTGTGGCCGTAAATCAGGTTCAACATACCCAGATCGAGGTTAAGAGATTCGAGCGGTCCAAGTTTGTTGATCTGAATGCTCTTGATTTGTATTGTCATTTTCCCCTTGGGTAAATTACCTTGAGGGCTTCTTCAAGAATCTGAGATTTGGATGGATTTAATAAATCTTCAATACAGTCTAGTTTTTCTATCCAATCTTGGACCTGCAGGGATATTTCAGCGCGATCCTTATCTTGACTGTGGGTAAGATTGTCCATGACCGGATCATTCCCCTGGTAAAAGGAAAATGATTTAAATTCCTGCTTAACAGAATCCAGGATTTTCTGCCGGCTTGAAATAGCAGAGCCAGCGATTTCTACCCGGACTTGAACCCGATCTTTAAAGCCAGGAGGTAAGTCCCAGTTCTGGATTCTCATCTTGATATTCTTCTCAAGGTATTCCAGGTCATTTTCAACTGGAAGAATGATAAAACGTTCGTCAAAATAGATCAGCGGCGAGTTAACTATATGGGAGGTAGTTTCACCGCGATCTGTATCAAGAATTAAAAAGCGCCTCAGACCTGTTTCGGAAATGTTTAAAGGACAGGGAGATCCAGGATAGGATACTTCTTTACCATCTTGAGGTAGATGGATGTGGCCCAGAAACACCATTTCTGGTTGATAGTTTTTTAGGTCCATTCTGGTCAACGGCATGTAAGTCCCTTTTTCGTAGGGATCTGGCGTGTTTATGCCGGAGGTCCAATCACCATGACCAACAAGAATCCAGCGTTGATCGGTTAAATCAACTGCGTATGGGGCAATAGCCATACCCATGGTTTGATTCCCTTGATAGGGTAAAAAGAGGATTTTTCGGGAATCGTTGAGGGGCTGCAGGGCGGATTCTGAATAAATAAGTAAGTTGTCACCTGAAATGGCACCAGGATTCAGGTCTTTGTCGTGATTGCCAGGGATGATGGCAGTTGTGAGGTCTGGCGGACGATGTTTTTTGTAAAGAGCTTCGAATTCAGAATAGTTGGGTAGAGACTGGTCAAATAAGTCTCCAGCTATAACCAGAAGTTTAACCTGGTGTTCACCGCACTGCTGGAGGATGTCTGCAAGCGCCGCGAAACGTTCAGGATTTATGGACTGCGTAGTGAGGTGGTTATCTGCTGTGAAAGCGATTTTCAAGGGAATGCTTCTCCTCTAAGAGGTAGTAAATATTCATTTTACTTTATTTATTATACCGGAATAGAATATCACCCAAAGGGGTACGGCAGCTGGTCTGCCAGAACTAGAAGGATGCGTAAAGAGGATTTCAAGAGAACAGCCGTGGAGAAAAATTGTGAATATTAACTTTTGTTAGCTGGGGATATCTTTCCTGTTATTTCAGTCAGGATTACCTGCCAGATTGTAACCCGGGAGAGTTCTTTCTCCGAGATTTCCCAATCCTTATCTGAGAAGTGAAGCATGATTTGTTTGATCCCATAAAGTCGGTCCTTGGGATTGGTAACTACTTCCGCAATCCCGGTGGCTATCACGCTCTGGTAGTGAAAAGACCAGCGGCAGGCAAGGTCGGGGTCAGGCTGAATTTGAATTTCGTGTTCAAACCCCAGGCAAACACGAGGATTTGCAGATAGAATATCATTCTTTTTGCCTTCCCGGGCGGTGTGAAAATAAACCGCATTTCCATCATAACCAAAAGAGAGCGGCACAACATAAGGATGATCGTTGAGGGAACACGACAGATGACAGATCAAAGAGTTGTGGATAATTTGATCCATTTCGCCACGACTGGTTATTTCTTTTTCTTTTCTTCTCATTGAAAACCTAGGTAGTTGTATGGATAGTTATGAAATCGAAGAGCTTGGTTTTATAAATCTGCGAAGTAAAAAAGCGAGCAGAACAACAACCAGAATTACAGCAAAAGTGGGGAGAATAATTGAGATAAGAGTACCCAGGATGGAAGCTCCCAGTTCCCCGGTAGAAACAACCGGGTTAGCCAGTCCCGCGGTAGAAACTGTTGAAGCGCCGCGGACCAGGACGCTGGAGCCTTGAACAATCGCAGCAATTCCACCGCCAGCGATAATGGCTAATGACCAGCGCAAGAAGGGGGAGACATCTCCAACCATAGAGGCTGTGACGATCGTACCGGCGACAACGGCAGCGGGTGTGGCAATTGTGTCCAGCAGGTTGTCCACCCAGGGGATATAATAGGCGGCGATTTCAATTACCATTGCAATTCCAAAAGCAATTGTAGCCGGCCAGGAGCCGATCCAATCGAATCCGCTTGAAAAAGAAAGTGCGCCTGCGTGGTGCGCAATGCTCATTCCAAACAGTGGAACAAATACCCGGAATCCGCAAGTGGCGCTGAGACCTATTCCAATAAATAACCCTAATAGTTCTTCCATAGTTTTGCTCCTGACAGATAAACGGTATTGTTAAAAGGGCCAGAGCAGAGGAAGCTCGAGCAGTAAAACAACCATGACTATTATTGTTAACGGCAGACCAACTTTAAAATAATCAGAAAAACGGTAGCCGCCAGGACCCATCACTAATAAATTAGCTGGATGCCCCACGGGACTGAGGAAGGCAGCCGAGGATGATACCGCTACAGTCATCATCAATGGATAGGGAGAGATGCCTAAATCAGCAGCTGTGCTGAGCGCGATTGGCGCAAGCAAAACAGCTACGGCAGGGTTGGGCATTACTTGAGATCCAAGTGAAGCGAGTAGAAACAAACCAGCTGCCACAGCAAGTGGACCTGCGCTGCCAATTATTGAAATCATGCCGTCGCCTATCAATTGCGCAGCCCCGGAGTGATCTAAAGCAATGCCAAGGGGAAGCATGCCGGCAATCAGAAAAACAGCTCTCCAATCGATCAGCCTGTAGGCTTCATCCATTTGGAGGCACCCGGTTAAAATCATTAACGAAACACCGGCAACTGCGGATATAGCAATTGGCAGCCAGTTGAGGATGACCGGGATTAGCACCAGGGCCATTATAAGGAGAGCGATGGGCGCTTTCTTTAACCGGGGAGCTGGTAGGGCGTCTTCGCTTAAGGCTAGAAAATCAGGTTCAGACCCAAACATATGAAGCCGGCGGCGGGATCCAAATAGAAGCAAGGCGTCACCGAATTTTAATTTCATATCACGTAAGTGGGAGCGGTAAGCTCTTCCTCCCCGCCAGATAGCAAGGATCGTCAAACCATACTTGGCTCGAAAATTAAGCTCGCGAACTGCTTTTCCTGCTAATGGTGAATGGGGAGATAAGACAGCCTCGATCAACCCTGTTTCATCAGTTTCTAATTCAGATAAATCGGGTTCTGATTGGGCTTCGATTTCCAAGTTTTGCAACCCTTCAATAGTTAATAAATCTTCCTGTTTACCTTTTATAAGCAGTGTATCACCCGCCTGGAGGATTTCCTCAGGAGAAGGCATAAGTTCAGTTGTATCCTGGCGGATGATGCCCTGGACACTTAAGCCAAAAGCATCCCCAAGACGATTTGACAGCAATGTGTTTCCGACTAAGGCAGATTCTTCAGGAACACGCATCATCATCAAAAGATCTTCTAGATGGTAGTCCTGAAATGTTTCGGAGTCCAATAAAATAAGAGCATCGTCAGTTTGGATTTGAGCAAAATCTTTTTTCCAGCCTTTGATGAGCAGAACGTCGCCATTCATCAAGGGTATTGATTCCAGATCGGTATAAAAGATAGCCTCATTTCTGCGTATAGCTAATACAATTGCCCGGTATGTATGCCTGAAAGCGACTTGCGGCAGAGTGAGACCTGCCAGAGATGAGCCTTTGCTGAGTTTTACTTCTGCGAGTCTTACATCTGCAGAGATAATTTTTTCAACCGGCAGGCGATCCTGGTCCAGCAATAATTGCTCATGGTCATGAAGTTCAAACAGGCGGTCCAGTTGACCTTCTACCAGAAGACGGTCTCCTCCCCGGAGAAGAAATGATGGATTTGGAGCTAATATTGTTTCATCGGCCCTGATAACTGTAACCACATTTAACTCGAGGGCAGAACCTAAGCGGCTTTCCTGGAGAGATTTCCCATCAAGAGAGGAGTCTTGAGGAAGATGAATGAAAGCCATCCGTTCCTGGATAGCATAAAGGTCTGTGACGTCTAAATCAGATCTTCCACCAAGTTCCCTGGTGATATCGCGTTTAGGCAGTAGATGTCGGCCAACCAGGATCATGAATAGTGTGCCTGCAAGGAGAACGGTAAGTCCTATAGGTGTAAAATCAAACATTTGAAATGGAGTAAATCCGGCATCACTTAATGCTTCGCTGATCAATATATTAGGAGGGGTTCCGATTAGAGTGTTTAACCCGCCGAGAAGGGAGGCAAAAGCCAAAGGAATTAATAGTCTGGAGGGGGGGCGATTAGTTCTCCGGGCGATATCAATCACAACCGGTAGGTACAAGGAAACTACACCAATGCTGTTCATGAATCCTGAAAGGACGCCGCTGGTAAGCATGACAATTGCTAACAGGCGGGTTTCACTATCGCCAGCGAGGCGAAGTACAAATCGTCCAATTTTACTCGCGATACCGGTCCTCGCCAACCCGCCGCTTAATATAAGAACTGCCCAGACAGTGATTACTGCAGGATTACTGAAACCAGAAAGAGCTTCCGTTGGGGTTACCAGCCCTGTTATTGCCAGGCTGCCAAGTATTATAAGGCCAACCAGGTCCACCCGGATCCGGTTAGTTATAAAGAGCAGAATTGCTGCGCCTAATATAATAAATACCAGTATGATATCTGGAGTCATAAATGTCTCTGCGATTAAGCAAGGTATGATCGTAAGCAGAAGTTTAATTATGGCTGAATGGATCTCAATTCATTCAATTATAGCTTATAACTAAATCTCATTAGTCGTCATGAATTAGTTCCTGATTAACCAGGAGGTAGATGACGGGAGTAAATATTGTTGCTAAGATTATGGGTAGAATTCCTGTAAAAATTGAGTAAGATATTTGATGAATTGCTGAAATTGGTCCATTTGAATGCTGTGACCGGCATTAGAAATACGGAAAACTTGCCCGGCAGGGCATATCGAGTCAAACAACGCTGCCGCTTCAGGGCTGATTAATCCTCCCTGGTTTTGATCTCCGGTCATTAATAAAGTTGGTATACCTATTTGGGAAACCGGGGATTGCCAGTCAGGATCCAACAAGTCAATCGAAAGAAGAGCGTGAGGATTGATGAGCTTCTTCCCCAGAGCCCAGGTATGAATTTCCTCCACAGTCCAAGAAGGATGTTCTTTTTGCCCCAGCTGGATGAGTTTATTTAAGGGAAGAGTCATACGTCTCTGGGATTCCAAGCGGTATTTGTCAAGCTGTTCTGCCCAATGGCTGTTGAGATCGTTTGATTCCAGCCAGGGAGGATCTATTAAAACCAGACAGGTTGCTAAACCAGGAAATTCTGACGCCAAACGGGCAGCGGTATCAGCTCCCAGGGAATGGCCAATAATACAAGGTTTGTTCAGGTTTAATTCATAAATTAATCCTGACAGGTCAGAAACGCGGTCAACTGGGCTGTACCCTGATTCTGAGGCATCAGAATAGCCATGACCGCGGCTGTCCGGCAGATAGACTTGATATTTGTCTTTTAAAAGGTTGGCGGTAGGATACCACGAGGAACCAAAACTTGAATACCCGTGCACGAGAATCAGGGGTGGGCCTGTGGGCGCTGTGACCTGATAGTGGAATTTTTGATTGTTTACTTGTATGTCGTGCGCTAAAAAAGAAGACAATCCTGCCTCCAGTTTAATGCAGGCCTATGAGTGGAGTCTGTATCTTAAGAGTAATTGATGCTTTGGTTAATTGATAGGCTTTTAAGGGAAGAGTAAATTCCCTGAATTGTGAGACAAAGCGACTGGCTAGCTACTGATTCGCATGAGCATAGGATACAAACATGGTAACGCGTTTTCTAAATCCAAGCTCCAGGGTTAAACATATTATATCTAAGATCAATGGCAAAGGTTGCAATAAAAACTGTTGGTTGTTGGATCTAATTTAGCCAGGAAGTTTTATTGAATCAGCCTTGCTACTGAATATGATTTGCTAGTTCTGTGAGCGAATCCAGAATGGGTAATCCTGCCGATTCCAGGCGCAGCCGGCTCTGATGTCCGTTGGGAATCAGCCAGCAGTCTACTCTCAAGCTGGCGGCGATTTCGGCATCATGCAGAGTATCGCCTATCAGTAAAACAGAGTTTGGATTAAGGTCCTGAGATGCCATAAAAACTTTAGCGAGATCAAATTTTCCAGCAGCGTGGTGGTTATCGAGGCCATTAATGGAAATGAAATGATCCTCAATCCCATAATCAAGGACAGCCTTGTTGAGATAGGCCTGTTTGCTGGCCGAGAGGATAGACTGCGTATAGCCAGTAATTGAAAGGAATTCAAGGGTTTCCCGGGTTCCAGGCATCAAAGGGCAATTAGGGCGGCCTTTTTCGTAGGAGGTGATGAATTCTGTACTGATAACTTCAAAGGGTTCTTCATCGAAAGTGAATCCAATTTTTTGATAATAATCGCGCACTGGAAATCCAAAAACTTCCAGATAGTCAGCACGTGATACTGGTGGCAAGCAATTCTTATCAAGCATATTGTTAATGATCTTCAGGCAGAGTTTGAGATCGTCTAGAAGAGTGCCGTTCCAATCCCAGATAATATGGGCGTAGGTATTATTTTCCATGAGGTAATTTCCTTGAAGTTAGCGGTATTGAATTTTTATAACTGGGAACGGTTGTCTGTTTTTTGAGTAAAGACGGATGGAGGATCAGCAAGAGGTAGATGTAATGCAATTGGGCCGTGTCGTTTCCTGATCCAAATCAAGATGATAATAATTCCCAGGATCATCGCGCCTGTACCAAGCAGCCCTGCTTCAGGGCCAAAGAGCCCTCCTGTCCAGAGGTCTGGTCCGCTTTGATTGACTTGAATGAATGTAGCTGATCGGAAGTCACCCCCGCTGACCGGGAAGCCAAAAACATTACCCTGGAAAAAATTCCAGCTAATATGCAGCGCGATGGGGATGGCAAGTTGCCCTGTGAGAATGTATCCTGCTGCCAGGAATATCCCTGCGAGTCCAATATTGAGAGTGCTGGCGAGACTGGCGTGGGGATTGGAAGCGTGAAGGAATGCGAAAACCGTCGAGGATAAAAGAGTCGCGAGCAGGATTGCTGTCCGGGGGTTGATAATTTTCCCCGATAGACCTTCAGCTAAATTAGTGAGATGATATCCCCGGCTGAACAATTCTTCGTAAAAACCAACAGCCAGAAAGATAATCAGGGGGATAATGATAGCTGAAAGGAAGGGAGTTTCAGGGTTATGGGTCACAAAGGTTCCATTAATTGAAATCCAGCCGGCAGCCAATTCAAACAAAAAAATCAACGCCATTAATGTTGCACCGAGTGATAAGCCAAATCCGAAATCTATCCACCATCGCTGGTTAAAATGGAAGCCAAAATCAATAAACCGTCGACGATCTAATAAACGACCAGCCAGCCAGATGCTTATTGTCAGAAGCAGCCCGGAACCGAGAAGTGAAGCCATTGTCAACAGCGGTGAATTGATTGCGTTGCTGATACCTGCCACGAAGGAAGTAGTTTGCTGAGAAGAGAGAGTTCTAACTAGTATGTTAAATAAGCTGAACAGGAATTGAAACGTGAGTGTCAAGAGCAGCATTATTAGTATCTGTCCGATTAAACGACAGATCATTCGTAACCGCTTTTCTTCACTATTCCAAAAAATGTTTTTTATGAAATTCAAAAGATGCTCCTAATGTTCAATTTGCCGACGTCTCGAACCTAACGATCTGGCGTATTTGTGTATTAATTCTTTTTCATCCTTATCAGAGGATTTGAGGATTGCGAAATACTCACCTTGGATAATTGCGCGTAAGGAAGAAATGACGATAGATAAATCATCAAGATTCTAACATTAACTACGCGTTTGATGCGGAGGGATGGTTTTTCTAACGAAGAAAAAGGAGAGCGCAGAATGAATTAGACTGATTAATGCAGTTGACGTGAAGAAGGCTGCGCTTTCTACTCTGGCGTTTTATACAAATATAGATAGGGGAAAGATAGTTAGCAGGTCAGGTTACTGGTCTACTTTTCAGCCAGGTGAGGGATTTCCAATGCATACGAAACCTGTTCTGCTAAATTGCGAAAGAGTCGAAACCAGGCTGAATTAGGGGAAAATTCCTGCCGATGAAATACTTCCAGAACACCAATTATTTTTCCCTCAGCTACCAATGGTATACCGTGATATGAAGTGAAACATTCTTGTTTAAATAAGGTCCCCCTGACCAAGGAAGAAGATTCGATCCAGATGTTTGGCAGACTAACCAGGTCGCGTTTTTGAATCACCCTCCAAATTAACCCTTTCCAGGAATGGCGCTGCTCACTCAAAGACGAAATCTTTTTTAAACCAAGACTTTTATATAAGATTGGCTGAGCAGTTCTCTTGTCAAGCAGGAAGAGATTTACGGCATCAGCATTCACCTGGCGCATGACCAGCTCAAGAAGTAAATCCAGCGCATTGCCCAGGTTAATCTCCCCCGTTTTAGTAGACATGGTTTTTTCCTTGATCAGCGTAAGGATACCTTATTCCCAAGGTCTTCGGAAAACAT
>JAIORG010000225.1 GCA_021108255.1 Anaerolineales bacterium
ACAATCCTTTCCGATTCGCCTTTCCTTAAGGGTTCTATCAATTTTGCAAAGGATTTAGCTGTAATTCCAGGTTTTAAATCAATTGGGGTTAATTCACCCAACTCTTCCATCGTATATCCCAAATTATTCTGACCAGCGCTGTTTACTTGAGTAAATTTCAGCGTATCTTTTTCGAATAAATAGATTTCATTAAGTGAATCTTCGAAGATCCGGCTATAACGCAAGATGTTTTCTTTCTCCCGTTTACGCTCAGTGATATCGGTAAAGACCCCAATCGTCCCTTCGAAATGACCCTCGTCGTCGAAACGAGGGGAGCCGCTCAACAGGACAGAAATCTGCTGACCGTCCTTGTCTATCAGATCCAGTTCATAACTGTCGGACTCTCCGCGGGCCCGCCGTTCGACTGCTGCCCGGAGGAGAGAGTGTTGATCGGGAGGGATAATCTCCTTCACCTGCATTCCGACCCATTCTTCGGATGTGTAGCCCAACATATCCGCCGCCGCAGGATTGACGAAGGTAATGACCCCTTCAACATCTTCCAGGACAATGCCTTCAGCCATGTTATGAACGATGCTTTCGTTGAAGACGGCCAATTCTTGTGTTTCCCGGAAAAGCTGGATTTTCTCCAGGGAGATGGCTGCCTGGTTTGCAAAGGTCGTAATGGCAGGCACATCGGACTCGCTCAGGTCGTACGCGGAGAAGGATAGTAAACCGTGCACCTCTCCGCGTACGACCAGAGGGGCAATGATGGACTGCTGTTTACCAAGCAACCCATAAATTTGTTTTGCTATTGGATGCAACAGCTGGGGCAGAGCCTCTTCAAAGGGTTCAAGTTCAAGATGAGTGAATACTGTCTCTCTACTGGTGATGATCTTATGGTAATAGCCTTCAGGATTCAATGGGAAACTGTAGTTCTCTTCTGACAGGTTAGTCAGTTTTTCAATAGTCCGTACCATAGCTGATTTCAGGCTGTGATAGGCTACAGCCAAATTCATCTTGTCATCACTGAGAACAAAGGCGGTGACATCAATATCCATCCTGGCCACTTGCTCTCCGATGGCGCTGTAAATCTCCTCGGCGTTACTGGCAATCTGCACTGCCTGGACAGCCTGGCTGAGGTTTAACATCAAGCTTCGGCTGCGATCTTTCTCTTTCTCAGCCCGCAGACTCGCTATAGCTGCCGTCACCTGCCCGGTAACACCAGCGACTCGCTTCACATCTTCCTCAGTAAATGGTTCATTCCAGGAGAAATCCATCAATCCGATCACTTCACCAGCCGAGATCATGGGAATTGCTACAAGAGACTGAATATCCTCTAGTTTGAAATTTTGCAGAATTAAATTCCTGATAATTAACCTCGATTTTTCAGATAAGTTATTGGAACGCGTGAATTCCAGCATCCATTTTTGGATGGTCTCTGCATCGTTAATGAGACATGGCCCATCGGAATGTAATAGTTCCTCTGCTAAGCTCCCTTCCTCAACGGGGATGCGAACAGCAGGCAGGGTGGTTCCGATATGTTTTTCAATCTGCTCCACAACCTCCGGTCCAAGGGCGATGTAAGGCATTTCTAAATACTTTTGCTCCTGGTTATATAAATACACCGTAGTGCTCTTGCTGTTGAATACTCGTTTAACTTCCTCGGCGAGCAATTTCAACAATGCTGAAAGCTCCACACCTCGGTTAACAGCATTATTTATCGTATTTATCAGCGTCAGATCCTCAGTGCGCTGCTCAACAAGTACCTCCAGGTTTTTCTGATAATGCCTGTTTTCCTCCACCAGGCGGCGGCGTTCGTCATCAAGCGTCTTAAGCTTGACCGTGCTGGCTACAACTTTAAGCAATTGATTCTTGTCGATCGGCTTGGTCAGGTAATCGGACGCACCGGAGCGGACAGCCTCGGAGGCAGTCTCTACCGTCGGTTCTCCTGTCATCATAATTACCAGCACCTCCGGCGCTGTCTCCCTGATAGCTTTAAGAAGTTCCACGCCTGTGGTTCGCGGCATGATGATGTCTGTCACCACCAGGTCGAAATCTTTCATTGAGAGCATATCCAACGCCTGTTCAGCGTTTTCAGCTAGATCAACTTCGTAATCGGCGTCTTTGAGAAACTCACCCAAGGTGGTGCGGATGCTATATTCATCATCAACGAGAAGAATTTTCGCGTGCAAATCTTTAATATTAAATACCATTTCTCTCTCCAAGCGGTGCTGCTTTCAATTTTTTCATCCCTGCTTCGAGCTCATACCAACTCCCATTCATTATCCACCGGCAGGTCAAGGTAGAAGCGCGTGGGTTGGTTTTCTTCACTTTCGAAGGTCAGTTCTCCGCGATGATCCCGGACAATTCCCAGGCTGATCGAAAGTCCCAACCCTGTGCCCAGGGTGCGGTCTTTGGTGGTATAGAAAGGGTCGAAGATCCTCTCTCTGGTCTCAGCGGGAATGCCAACCCCGTGGTCCTCGATTGTTGTGCGCAGCCATCTCTGCCCCTCTTTTTCGATAGAGCGCACCGAGACACAAACAATCTTATCCGGGTCATATTCCGGGTAGCGTTCGTTGAGAGCGTCACGGGCATTGGTGAGCAGGTTCATCAGCACCTGCTGGACCTGCTGGCTGCGGCATTTGATCTGGGGCAGGTCCTCGGGCAAGTCCACTTCCAGTGTGATTTGATCGTGGTTAAAGACTGCGCGTGTCAGAGAAAGCGTATCATTGATGATGTCATTAATTACGGCCAGGCTGTGAAACTGCTTCTCTTGCCTGGAAAAGGCCAGCAGATTACTCACTATCGCAGCCACGCGCCTGGTTTCGTCAATGATTCCAGTAGAAAACTCATACAGTTGGGCCTCTGACGGGTCAAGACGGTCGTGAATAAGTTGGGCGTAGTTCATGATGCCGGTAATTGGGTTGTTGATCTCGTGGGCCACGCCGCTGGCCAGTGTTCCGATCGACTCAAGTTTCTGTTGCTGGCGCAGATGTATTTCCATCTGTCGCCTTTCTTCTTCCGCCCTCACCCGTTCGGTGATATCTATGCTCAGAACGAGGATCCCCTCAATTTCATTATCCGCATTATATATATGCTGTGGTGCCCGCAAGACATTAATCCTGCGGCCATCTTTGTGTATCATAACTACTTCACGAGAATCAGTTCCACCTTTTAATAATTTAGCGAGGTTGTGTTTGTGTTTTTTTGCATGCTCCTCGTCTATAAAATTTGTAATCTTCTTTCCGATGAGTTCATCGATTTCATAACCAAGCATTCGCGAAGTGCTCAGGCTACAATTGATAATCTTGCCTTCTGTATCAATAACTTCGCCACCGTAGGGCATCGAGTCAAAGAGTTGACGATAATGTGTCTCGCTCTCCTGCAGTGCTTTCTCTGCACGTACTCGCTCAGTGATGTCTAAGGCGGTGAATATGACACCCTGAGATAAGTCTTGCAAATCCGATGGGGTTGAACTTAGTAAAACGTCAATCAAAGTGCCGTCCTTCTTTTTAAATTTGGTTTCGATAGTGCCAGTACCTTTTTCTTTGATCTCCTCGTATTTATATTTACCTACCCGTTCAAATTCTGCATCGCTGGGGTAAACCATCCTGGCACTGTTTCCAATTAGCTCTTCCCTTCCATAACCCAGAATCTCGGTAAAGCGGTCATTCACAAATTGGATTTTACGATCAATCACTACGCCAATCCCGGTAGGAGCGACTCTAAAAATACTTTCTTGCTGGTTGCGGCTATGCAGTATTTCTTTTTCTACCTGTTTCCGCATTGTGATTTCTGCTTGCAATTCAGACGTGCGTTCCTGTATGCGGGTTTCAAGTTTATCGTGCGATTCTTGTAACATTTTATTTGCGTGATCTCGATCAAAATTATGCTGCATAATGATCCGAGAGCCGTAAATAATGGAACCAAATCCCAGTACCCAGATAAAGGCATACGACAGTGAAATTGTACGCGTGGCTTGCTCTTCTTCGGCTAAATAAGAGACCAAAGGCACAGCAACGCTGACACCGCCGCGCACATCCCCAACAGCATAGCCTTGGTGAGCATGACATTTAAGACAGCCCTCTTGCGTAATCAAAGGCTGCATCAAGCGCAAGGATGGCTGCCCCGCAAACTCGACGAATTCAAGCACCTCGGTCTTTCCGACTTCAAAAGATTCAAGTGCCAGACGCTCCCAGTCATCGGGAGCATTTTCTGGACGGAGAGGCAACAAACTTGTGATATGCCCAGCCACACCGTAGGTTTCGGCAAATTCTTCGTTCATCTGGCGCAAGGCATAAGCTGGATTCATCAGGGTGAGCTGCTCGCCTGATGGCGTTTCAATATCTCGTTCAGGGATGTGAGCTAAATAGGGGCTGGGAGGCGTGCGTTCGTCAATGGGGACATAAAACCCGCCATGGGTTGCTGACCAAAACCGAAAAGTTTCATCCTTTTGAAAATGGGCGCGTGCTTCTCTGAGTGCGAGATTTTGAGAGGCTAGCTTTATTGTATTGAGGTCACGGATTAATAATCCCATCAAGATTGCTGTCCAGATCGCAACGATCCACCAAGTAAATTTCGGCAGTTTTCTTCGGGGGTCTTTTCTTTTGTTTGTTCTACTCATCACGGCTATTCCTTATTCCATTATGAATTTGGGACAACATGCCCTCTGGGTATTTCTGGCAATCTGCTATTTTTCAATCACTCGTTTATCATCCACCGGCAGGTCAAGGTAGAAGCGCGTGGGTTGGTTCTCTTCACTTTCGAAGGTCAGTTCTCCGCGATGATCCTGGACAATTCCCAGGCTGATCGAAAGTCCCAACCCTGTGCCCAGTGTGCGGTCTTTGGTGGTATAGAAAGGGTCGAAGATCCGCTCTCTGATCTCAGCGGGAATGCCAGCCCCGTGGTCCTCGACTGTTGTGCGCAGCCATCTCTGCCCCTCTTTCTCGATGGAGCGCACCGAGACACAAACGATCTTATCCGGGTTATGACTCGGGTAGCGTTCGTTGAGCGCGTCACGGGCATTGGTGAGCAGGTTCATCAGCACCTGCTGGATCTGCTGGCTGCGGCATTTGATCTGGGGCAGGTCCTCGGGCAGGTCCACTTCCAGTGTGATTTGATCACCGAGGAACACCGCACGGATCAGTGAAAGCGTGTCCTTGATGATCTTATCAATTCTGGCCAGGTCGTGAATGGTTTTGTCCTGCCTGGAAAAGGTCAGCAAGTTACCCACGATCTCTGTCACACGCTTGGTTTCCTGGACAATGCCAGCGGAAAACTCTCTCAATCGAACCTCTGATGGGTCAAGACGGTCGTGAATAAGTTGAGCATAGTTCATGATGCCGGTAATCGGGTTGTTGATCTCGTGGGCCACGCCGCTGGCCAACGTTCCGATCGACTCAAGTTTCTGCTGCTGGCGCAGATGCATTTCCATCTGTCGCCTTTCTTCTTCCGCCCTCATCCGTTCGGTGAACTCACGCTGAGCCTGCTCGTATAACTGGGCTTTACGCAACGCTGCACCCACCTGATGGGCGAAGGTAGCGATGGACAACCCATCACTTTCTATCAGGTCATTCGCCTGCACCGAGAGGATGCCGACGATTTCGTCATTAACAATGAGCGGGGTAGCGATCGCAAGGCTCATATCAAACATCCGCACCAGCTGCCCGGCAAATCTCTTGGCTGGTGCAGGGATGACCTGCTTCATCACCTCTTCTGAATTCTCGATATAAATGGTTTTTCTATTCAGGATCACATCACTGTATACATCAACATTCTTAACAGGAAATGAAAATTTCTTCTGCTTAAGGCCCACGTTTTTTTCAGCTGCCTGGAGGGCCCGACTGCTATAGCTTGTATGTTTTATGTTTAACCTGGTCCTGCTCTCATCCATTGTGAGGATAATACAATCATAGTCAAGCTCTTTTAGCGTTTCTCCGATTGCGGTGAATATCTCGTTGGGCGTCAATGCTTGGGCCATGGACAGGGCTGCCTGATTTAATACTTTCAGCAATTTCTCCGCCCGCACCTTCGCGGTGATATTTTCAACAATGGAAAATTCAAACAGTGGCTCTCCTTCATAATTTCGGGCAAGTTGTGCTCTAATTTGAACATGAACGCTCTTTCCACTTTTGTGAATATATCTTTTTTCAAGATCGAAATATTCGATTTCCCCTTCCACTAATTTCTGATACATTTCCTGATTGTTTTCTTTATCACCAGGATGAGAAATTTGATTAAAATGTTTAGCTATCAATTCCTTGTTGGAATAACCCAGCATGAGACATATCGCAGGGTTCACATCTATAAAATTGCCTTTCATATCTGTAGCGCAGAACCCGATTGGTGAATTATCAACCATCAACCGCAGTTTTTCTTCACTTTCCACTAAGTTATTTTCAGCCTGCACCCTCTCAGTGATGTCCGTGATTACCGCTTGAGAACCTTCATATTTGCCATCTTCAGAGGTTAGCGGGCTTCCAGAGACTATGATGGTGCGCGTTTTTCCATCCTTACGTTGGACAATAACCTCATATTGTGCACTTATACCCTGTTTTCTATGGTCCATCTGGGTTCTGATTGTTGTGATTTCATCAGGTTTAACGGTCTGGCTGAGAGTCATCCCCAGCAATTCTTTAGATGAGTAACCCAGTATTTTTTCGAAAGCGGGGTTTGTGTAAGTGAAACGCTCTTCAGTATCCACAATTGCCAGCCCAGTTAGCGCTGTCTCCGCAACTCCACGATAACGCTGCTCACTTGCGCGCAGCGCTTCTATAGCTAGTTTGCTATCCTCGCGGATCCATCTCTCTTCCAGGGCTTTGGTGACTGCCGGTCCCAAACGCCCCAGTCTATCCTTCAGCAGATAGTCAGCTGCTCCTCGCTTTAAACATTCAAGGGCATTCTCTTCAATCGCGCTCGTTACCACAATGATTGGGATGCCCAGATCAGATTCATCTACAATATTGATCGCTTGCAGCCCGGTAAATTGAGGAAGATTGTAATCGACGAGGATAATATCGAGTGAAGGGTCGAGATGCAACCTGAAATCGCTCTCAGTGTCTACCCTCTGCCAGGTTGGATTAAAACCCGCAGCTTGCAGTTCGTGAAGCATGAGTTCTGCATCGGCCTCTCGATCCTCAAGTATCAAAACGTTGAGCGGTTTTCCCTTATCCCTCAAATCCTGAATTACGTTAACCATCTAGATTCCTGTATATGTCATTTTTAGACTTGATCAATCATTACTTGCTGAATGGTTGGCAGCAGTTCCTCAACCATGCTCGTCTTTACCACGTACCCATCGGCTCCTCTGATCCTGGCTGCTTCCCGGTATTCATGTAAATCGTACTTACTCAAAATGATGATAACGAGATCTGGAAGTTCATCTTTCAATCGTTGTGTCGCATTAAGGCCGTTCATAACTCCCATTCTCACGTCCATCAGGACCAGATCAGGATTCAACTCCAGGGTTTTGGATATTGCCTGCTCCCCGTCGCTGGCTTCTCCAATAATTTCGATCCCCTCACAAGTTGCCAGAAAATCTTTCACCCGCTTGAGAAACCCGGGGTTGTCATCAACTATCAATGTTTTAATCATGGGACACCTTCCAGAACTGGAGCAAATTTAAAGAAAACCTGACGTTCAATTCAATAGTAGACGAGGGGGCTGCCTCTTCAAATGGGGAATTCCCCCATTTAAAACAATATACGGCCCCATTAAAAGAGCAAGGCCGTCTTCTGAAGGTTATGCGTGCTTGGAATTCTAGTGACGGAGGTGATCAGTCATCCAGGCTGATGATCCCCTGGCGAATGGCGTATTGGATTAAATCTGCTGTACTGCTTAAGCCAAGTTTGCCCATCAGATTAGCGCGGTGATTGTCTACCGTCTTTACGCTGATGTGCAGGATGGAGGCTATTTCACGATTGGGGTGACCTTCAGCAATAAGCTGCAGCACTTCGCGTTGTCGCGGGGTGATTTTTAGACCCTGGTCCTGGGTCTCCCCTTCTGCTTGATGCAGGTATCCCTCGATGACCATTTTGGATATCGAAGGGTCGAGAAAGGAATTTCCCTTGTAAACGGACTGAATGGCAAGGACAAGCTCATCCGCCGCAGATTTTTTAATCAGATATCCTGAAGCCCCGGCTCCCAGGATGCTCTTGACGTACTCCTGGTTGGCATGACGGGTCAGGATCAGGACTTTAACTTCGGGGACTCGTTGTTTAATCTGGCGGGTAGCCTCCAGCCCATTGAGTTCTGGCATGCTGAAATCCATCAACACCAGGTCCGGCTTTAACTGCTCAGCAATTTGCACCGCCTCCCTGCCATTTTCAGCTTCAGCGATCACTTCGATCCCGGGCTGCTGTTCTAATATCGAACGCAGCCCCTGGCGAACGATGGTATGATCCTCTGCCAACACTACCCTTATCGTTTCCATGAACCACCTACTAATTACAATGGTATCTCGATCTCAATCCGGGTACCCTCTCCCGGTTTAGAGTGAATATCCAATCGACCCCCCAGGAGAGAAATTCTATCCCTCATTCCAACCAGTCCCAATCCTTGCCAGATAGTTTGTGAGCTGAGAAGCTCTTCCAAATCAAAACCCAGTCCATCATCTTTGATGGTAACTGTCACCGCTTTTAACTGCTGGTCTAGTCTGAGCAGCACCTTGTTCGCCTGAGCGTGTCTGGCCACATTCGTCAGGGCTTCCTGGGTTATCCGGTAAAGAGCAGTTTCAATTTCGGGTGGCAGCCTTTTCTTCCGATCATTAACTTTGAGTTCAACCTCAACCTCAGCTCGGTTTGAAAACCTGTTCACATACCATTTTAAAGTCGGAATCAGCCCGAGGTCATCCAGCAGAGAAGGCCGCAAGTCGAGGGCAAGATCGCCAATCCTCTGGTCAAGTTCATCCGCCATAGTTCTCGTTTCAGATAATCGCTCCCTGATGTCCTGGGTTGTCTCTGGATCTAAATCCCGTTCGATGATCTTCAGATCGAGGGTTATCGCCGTCAACGTCTGCCCTAACTCATCATGCATTTCCTGTGAGATGCGCTTGCGCTCTTCCTCTTGCGAGTTTATTAGTTTTAGGGTAAGAAATTTCAAGCGCTCGTTCGTCTGCTGTACTTGTTTTAATAGTAAGTTCTTCTCCTCTTCGACCTGTTTACGCTCGGTTACATCCTCATACACAACTACAATTTCGCCGCTTGGCAGCTTGCAGATCCAATTTTCACGCCAAACCCCTGGATTTTTTTCATCCCTGTATATGGCTTGCGGAAAATGTTCGGATTCCCCCGTCCTCCACACCCTCTGTAAAACCTCAAATAAACCGAAATCTTTCACTCCAGGAAACACCTTGGTCACTCTCTTCCCGAGAATATCCTCTTTTCTAATTCCGTCAATCTTTTCACACGAAAGGTTGACATCCCTGAAAATGAAATCCTCGCCATCGTCCACGACATTATATACGACTGCTCCGATGCTCATAGTATTGAACAACCCCCTGAACTTTTCCTCGCTCTCCCGCAGGTTATCCTCTACCAGCTTTCGCTCGGTGATGTCATACGAATCAACAATTACCCCCGAGACTTTACTGTTCTCATCAAAAAATGGGTAGTATGAAATTTCCATATGCTTTTTTCCTGTTCCTGCAAAATCAAGCTCGTGTTCATATCTCACAATTTCACCACCAAAACAGATGTCAATCTTTTTTTTAATCTTGTCCTCAAACACTTCGTTGCCCCAGAGATCCGCAATGGAATGGCCTACAACTTGGTCCCAATGTTTATTATGAGCTTTTAGATAGGCATTGTTTACGGATTGATAAATATAGTTTCTATCGATAAACGACATGAACCCTGAAGTTGAATCTACGATCTTTCCATATAGCCTTAAACTATCTTCCGCCTGTTTGCGCTCGGTGATATCCAGGGCAGTGGTTAAGAATCCGTCTTCTCCGTCGAAGGTAATGGATTTGCTGGAAAGGGTTGCCCAGTATGGGTCCCCTTCTTTGTTTAATAACTGGGCATCAAAGTTCTCCACCAAACCATCGCGTTTCATGGACTCGAGAAACCTCTTCCGAGATTCGGGGTTCAGGTAGGTATCTCCGATATTGACCCCGGAAAACTCTTCAAGAGAATAGCCTGTCATTTTACTCATGGTCTTGTTTGTTGCAATGACTTTACCTGAAGCATTTGATATCCCTACACCGACCAAAGCGTTTTCAAATAATCCGCGGTAATTTTCCTCGCTTTTCCTGAGCGCTTCCTCCGCCTGTAAGCGTTCTGTAATATCGCGCGCAATGCTTATCCAGGCTTCTTCCCCCTCATATTCGATAAGCGCAGTAACAATTTCAACCTGGATAATTATTCCTTCTTTACTAACGTGAGTGTAGAGGTGAGGTGAGCTATCTTCCTCATTATCAATATTCTCTTC
>JAIORG010000009.1 GCA_021108255.1 Anaerolineales bacterium
TTTTTCTGAATAGCGACTTATTGCTGGAAAAAGTAAGGTTTTGAACAGAGTTGGAATCACATGGTTTTTTATTTTGAATACGGCGATCCAGCCAATTGAAAAGAAACGCATAAAATTATAGGTATCCCGGAAATCCCTGATTATTCAAGCTTGTCAACTACGGCCCCCTCTAAGAAATCGAAAATAAATAACCCTTACATTTATCAGTAGTTCTGGTATATATAATGGTATGTTGGAATTACCTGAGAATGCCAGAGTTATTAAAGAAGAGTTTGAGGATATCGCATACTCATTAGATGAACGCCGAATTCGTTTATGGTGCGCGGCCAAAGCTCAATCCTATAATAAAATATATGGCAGGGGCGGCGTCATGGCTGTTCATAAAGCAACACATGTTTCCCGCCCGAGGATTTATCTTGGTTTAAAGGAGATAACAAGTAAAAAAAAATTAGAAAAAAGTCACATTAGAAAAGCAGGAGGAGGCCGTAAAAAGGTTACTGAAAAGCAGGCAGGCATATTAGAAGATTTAGAACGTTTAGTAGAGCCTTTGACCAGGGGAGACCCGGAATCACCTCTTCGCTGGACTTGTAAGAGCACATATAATCTTCGCGATGAGCTTATTGATCAGGGATATAAAATCAGCCAGCCTAAAGTCGGAAACTTATTATCGGATTTGGGTTATAGTTTACAATCAAACAAGAAAACCAGAGAAGGCAACGGCCACCCTGACAGGAACGCGCAATTTGAACATATTAATGAAACTGTAAAAATGTTTCAGGAATCCGGTTTGCCTGCTATTTCTGTTGATACGAAGAAAAAAGAGAATATTGGAAATTACGCTAATAAAGGCAGGGAATATAGCAAAAAAGGCCAGCCCGAAAAGGTGGAAGCCTATGATTTTATAAATAAAGAACTAGGCAAAGTAGCTCCTTATGGCATATATGATCTTTTTAGAAATGAAGGTTTTGTTAATGTTGGAATTAGCAAAGATACGGCGGAATTTGCGGTCAACTCAATAAAAACTTGGTGGCATGAAATGGGAAAGACTAAATATCCCCATGCCAGGGAGTTGCTGATTACTGCGGATTGTGGTGGCAGCAATGGTTATAGAGTCAAGCTATGGAAGGTTGAGTTGCAAAAATTTGCGAATGAAACCGGAATGCTCATAACCGTTTGTCATTTTCCACCAGGGACAAGTAAATGGAATAAAATTGAGCATAAAATGTTTTCTTTTATATCAAAAAACTGGCGGGGAAAACCATTAATAACAAGGGAAACCGTTGTTAACCTGATTGGCAGCACGAAAACTAAAAGCGGGTTAAAAATAAAAGTAAAGCTTGATGAGAATATTTATAAAACAGGCAGAAAGATAACTGACAAAGAATTTGAAAATGTTAACATAGAATGGTCAGATTTTCACGGTGACTGGAACTATAAAATCAAACCGACAGTTGATATAATGTAAAGGTTATTTATTTTCAGTTTTTTCGTGAGTTGAGGAGTCCCAAAATTTCCTCCGAGTACTATTAGCACAAAATATAAAGCTAAAATCTGAAAAAACTGGTGAAATTCTAAATTTCTTGACTTTTAATCAGAAGTTATTATAAATATGAAATTTTTTTAGTAGGTTACAGTTTGTTTCTTTTCTGTAAGTCCATTCTTGCTTAGTTTATAACTAATTACCATATAAGATATTTTTTATTACGAGGTAACTTATGATAGAGACTGAAAAGCCGTTTCATGAGGGTCTTGCAGATGTCGTGTCAGCTACAGGAGAAATCCGCAGAAGAAAAGACAAATTTATCTATGAGGCCGTTAAAAAAACGAGGTTCAAGGAATATGAGGATGATGGCTGGGAGGTAGCCAAGGAAAATGTCAATACCTATCGAATGAAAAAGCCAAAGACCCATGACGTTCTATTTGAAGACCGTGTTTGGGCCTTATTTGCTCGGCTCGGATTTGAGCAAATGAACAGAGATAGGAACTTTAGAATTAAATATGCGAAGGATAAGGGAATCCCCGGAAAACAAATTGATGTTTTCGCGGCAGACAGCGAAACTGTCATTTTAGTTGAATGTAAAAGCGCCGAAACAAGAAAAAGAACGAGCTTTTCAAAAGATATCGCTGAAATAGGGCTTATAAAAGAGCCTATCTATAATACGATTAAAAAATATTACGCTCCCCAAAAACCAAAAATTACATGGCTCTTTGCCACCAACAATTACATCGTAAGCGAACCAGACAAATTACGACTTGATGAAAACAAACTCCTATATTTCAGTCAAGATGATATTCAATACTATGAACGTTTGGTTGATTTGTTAGGATCGGTTGCTCGATATCAATTGTTCGGCAGTATCTTTAGGAACCAATCAATCATAGGCTTAAATTACAGCACACCAGCAATAAAAGGAAACGTTGGAGGCTTTACAACCTATTCCTTTTCAGTTGAACCAGAAGTGCTCTTAAAAATCGGATTTGTTTTACATCGTACTGATGCGAGCATGCAGGCCTTTGACAGTTACCAGCGAATGGTCAAGAAACCAAGAGTTAAAGAAATTGAAAAATACATTAATAACGGAGGGTTTTTCCCAAATTCCGTTATTATAAATTTTAATTCCAGAAGGCCATTGAAATTTGATGAAGTGAAAACATGTAAACATTGCTCACAATCTGATTTGGGTATTCTTCATTTGCCGAATAAATATCACAGCGCCTTCATTATTGATGGACAACATCGGCTGTATGGGTATGGAAATACCGAATGGAAATCAAAAAACACCATCCCTGTTGTAGCATTTGAGAATTTGCCAGAGAAAGAGCAAACTCAGATATTCATTGATATCAACAATAAACAAAAATCTGTTTCAAAAAATCTTTTGATGACGTTGATGGGTGAGTTTAACTGGGGTTCAGACAATCACGATGAAGCGCTCGCAGCTGTAAAAACAAGATTGATCGACCATCTTAACAACAAAAATGATTCACCTCTTTACAAAAGGATTAAGCTGTTAGATGAAAAAGGCTCACAAAAAACATGCTTAACAAAAAATTATCTGATCGGCCAGGCTCTTAACAAAACAAATTTCTTTGGCATAACCCAAAAGAAAAAAATCGTGAAAACTGGTTATTTATGGACCGGGACTTATGGTCGAACTCTTGAAAAATCATATGAGTTTCTAAATACTTGTTTTCAATTTTTTGAAATGGGAGTTGCCGAGCAATGGGAAAAGGGAAGTTCCGAGGGCGGCTTTATAACAATGAATCTCGGCATATCGAGCCTTATCAGGGTGTTCGACGATCTCCTTGAGTATTTGGAAAAAGATCATCGTATCGATTTCACAAAACTCACCGGTGAAGAGATAGGGGGAAAGCTCAAACCATATCTTGATCCTATAATATCATTTGTGGACAACCTGTCGTTGGAGGAAATTAAAAAGCTGAGGGGTTTTGTCGGTGGTGGCGCAGTTGATCGAGTTCTGCGAGAGTTTCAAAATGTAATAAATAAGGATTTTGACAGCTTTACACCAGAAGGGCTTGCACAATGGCAGAAAGAAAGCACAGGGATGTACAACGACCCCTCAAGAAAGATTGGGGATGATATGCAGCTGCGAATAAGAGCATATATTTTCGAGAAGCTTAAAAATGAATATGGAATATCAGATGACCGGTGGTGGAAAGAAGGTATTCCACAAGATATCCGGAAGAAGTGTGCGGTTGAAAAAATCGAACATGGCGAAGGGTCTGAACAAGATTATTTATATCTGATTGATTATCAAAAGATAATAAAGCACAAAAAAAAGATTCTACTAAATTCATTTACCCCACCTGATTTAAAATCAGCAAGTATTGATAAGCGGCTTAATTGGTTTGCGCAGTGGAATAAAATAAGAGTAAAATATTCTCACCCAGAAAAAGGGAAAGTTTCTGAAGAAGAATATAAGGTTATGCGGGTCATACAAGAATGGTTGTATGAAAATATTTAATATTAGAATAATTAAATATTTTTAGTTAATTTTCTTAAAACCGGACAATCCTTACATTCTTTTTTTATAGCAGCTAACAGATCGGCTTCATTAACAGAGTTGCCCTTGGTAGCAACTTGCTTCACCGCCTTTTGTAGTTTGTTGTTTTCAACCGATTTAATTGTCGGCTGAATAACAGGTGACGTCCTTTGAACAGTTGGTGTTTCCTTTTTTGATTTTAAGCGCGAATTAAGCCTGATTTGTTTTGAAATTGGAAGCCCCAGTTCACGTTCGATCTCGTTATAAAAAAGTCCCTTGATCTCATTATCAACGAAATCATCCCTTCTGCTGTTCGGTATTAAATCAGCACTATCAACGTGGATTTCGCCAACCATATAACTATTGAACCGGCTTTCACGAAAACAGCCATCAAGCAGATGGTTATCTCCGATTTGGATATTTCCAACCCTTACTCGAATGCCTGAAGACATTTGGCCTTTGGTGATAGCACCCAACAGGTCTTCGCGCTTCCCGTACCATCCATAGGCAACTGCGGTCCCATTGATCTTAATTTCAAAAGGTTCGATCCCATCAATAATGTCGTGACCCTTTGAGGTCAGCTTTACCATGTCGCTGTATGGTTTATAGACAGGCTCGCCGTTCAGTATAATGTCATACGCGCTGTAATTATGTATGTTTGATGAAAGATATTCACTTATCTCTTTGGCGAATGACATTTCATCTGGGTGAAACGGAACAGGAGCCGTTACGCTCAGAAAATCATGAACTTTTTTAATATCCATTACATGATTCCTGAAACTTTGGACGCCAGATAACTTAACCTCAAAATAGCTACCGGCCTTCTTTTTACCATTTTCCTGATAAAAGGTGGTGGACCTATTAAATAACTGTTTTAATGAATAAGTCGTTTTGCCTGTGCCTGACATTAATTGTCTTAGTTTATTACAGTCCCATTCCTGAATTGACTCAATGTCCTTATCCTCAGCTTTGGTTCGAAATATAGCTTGGTCACAAAAAGCTAATCCTCCCAACCGGCCAATTCCTCTGAATCCACGAAGATTCAGATTCTTTTTTGAGCTCAAACCAACGCTGCTGAGTATATCCGCAGCCAGCTCAGCTGAGATACCGGCTCCTCTGTCGGAAATGGTAATGGATTTCTCAATCGGGTTTAACTCAACATTAATTCTTTTTGAGTTCCAAGGATTCACTTTTAATGCACCATCTATAGAATCGGCAGAATTTTGAATGTACTCTCGATAAATAGCTAATGGGTCGTTGTACATTCCAGCCGTGAGCGTTTCTAAAAGGTACATCCCTGCCTTGAACGCTGATTTCTTCGCTGCTTTTCGTGCCATATTCATTACCTAATTGATATCTGCAAATAGCTGTTTGTTTTTGTTTTCCGGTATCGGTGGTATATAGTATTCCAGAATTTTTTTCAGTTTATTATTTTTTTGAGAGCTGGTAGCAATTCTAAATTTCTTAACAGCCCTGTTTTTACACAAGATATCTAAGAGCTCTTTTTTCTCATTTTTTGTCAACGCCCTAAATTTCTTAACCCAATCCTTTTCTTCACTTTGCAATTTTTTGCCTCTATGCATCAGAATCTTCTCGGGCATGTGCAAGATTTCAATAAATTCTTTTTTGTTGTTTCCGAATGCCCTGTAAAAGAAGTCTTCGGATGTCATCACTGTCCCCTTTAGCACATTGAGAATTCGTTGGACTCCTCTGACGTATTGATAATTCCAACGAGGCTCATCAATATAGCTTCTGTTTTGGTAATTAAGAGGAATATATTTCATCGGAAATGAATAGATTTTCAAACCAAGCTCTTTGTTCAAATCAATGTTGATCTTAAGTCGTTGCCATAAATCTTCAGGCGTGTCATCATAATTATAAAGGACGTAATTGGATAGGTGCCGAATGTCGTATTTAGCCGCCAATCTTATCTTTTCCTCATATATTTCTTTGTCCTTTAAATGATCGAATGCTATACGAAGAGGGTGAAGGGCAATTTTGGAAAGCAGTTTGACATGATGCTCTTTCATTAATCGAGCATCAGTTCCTTGGTTGAAATCTACATGCCGTTGCCTCGAGAAAGTCCTTTCATTTTTTTCATAGGTGAAACGCGCATCTCGTTTAAATCCCAAATCAATTATATCTCTTATTATTTTCTCAAATCGTCTTGAAGCTAATATGTTATTGTCAAACAGAACAAGGTGTTCTTTTTCACCATGGCGCTCAGCTATTCCCTTAATATATGGTTTTATTCCGCAATAATCTATGAATTTAGGTTCAAGTGTTGGGACGCCGCAAAACTTACATTTTCTTATACAACCCCTAGTTGAATATCCAAAATAGCTATTATCAACCAATGAATATTTATGAGGAGAATTATCAAACAATTCGTAATCCGGAATCATCTTATCGACAATGAGGTCATTGTCATTATCCAGATTTTTCGGCTTATCTAGGACACCCACTTTTGGCATTATGCCGGTCGCTTTCCAAAGCGCATTCGGCATAAGGCTTGCCAAAATTCCACCAACTACGATGCGGGATAAATCATCTTTGACGGCGTTCTTATAATACAGAATCGTATCAACTGTTATTTTCCAGTTGTAGGTAAAAACAGTTGATATATAAATCCTGTCCCAGTATGTGTAAAAAGCCTCTTCCTTCGTTCCTTTGATAAATGTAACCTTATCACCTAACTCTTTGTGATAAGACGATATTTTCATCAAGCCAAGAGGCGGAAATTTTGTGGGGAAACCTGGTTCAACAAGTAAGATGTTACGATTCACCTCAGAAAAACTCCTTTATCCTTTATCCTTTAAAATTTTCCGACATCCATATCATAGTTTTGCCGCTTTGTATATCTTTTTCATACACCAACCTTGATTCGGATACAAGAGTAATCTTCATCCAACTTTGATTGATTTTTTAATGTTTGAAGACACTGGTAAAGGATTGAAGAAAAGTAATAACTATATGATAAAATAGGGGATGCAACCAGAAAAGCAGCTTAAGGGAATAGAGAACAATTGGCGATTAATCAAAACGACAAAGGCAAATAGGCTGATTTCACATTAGTTTTAGAAATAGAAAATGATAATAATTAGCGATAAATGAATATTATGAGTAAAAATAGTCAGAAAATTAAAATGGGTAGGGACTTGCGTCCATTTGTAAATCAGTTGTTGGCTTAGTATCTTGATAATATTATAAAATCGTTCTGATAAAAAATATGTTCTACCTGAATACTTAAGTGCTTTAATTGGGAGCTTTCGTGGTAAACGATACTTTTTGAAAGCCGCTAAACAAACAACTGGCGTTGCTTCAATTAATATGACTCAATTAAAAAACTTTGGGGTATTGATGCCGCCTCTCTCTCTACAAATAAAATATTGTCAACTAAAAACTAACCTTGAGCAAGTTCTGAATAAAATACATAAGAACTGCAAGTTACAAGACAATTTGTTTAATTTTTTAAGTCAACGTGCTTTCCGTGGAGATTTATATCTGCAATAAGGCCTTAATAATGGCAGAAAAACAATTCAATCTCGTTTGGGTCTGATTCCCCGCAGCTTGCTGCGGAGCAGGGTCCAGGGTTTGCCCTGGGGTTCAAACCATTGATTAAGATCTCAATTAGCTCGTCATTCATATGCAAGGTGTGCGGCTTTTGGCCTTTACCGAGAACATTGATCTTGCTGTTTTCAAAATCGAGATTCGCAAGGTTAAGCGCATGTACCTCACCGACTCTCAGGCCGAGTTGATACATCAAAGCATAAATGGCGTAGTCGCGGATGCCCAGTATCGTATCGGCACCGGCGGTTTCTCTATGAAAAGGGCGTCAAGGTAACGGGAAAAGGGGTTTAACTCGATGAAAAGATCGTGGAAAAAGAACGCGACTGCAATTTTGAACTGAGCAAAGCCAATCGCTTCGCTTACCGCACCCGCTATTTTTCCGATTCGGGCAT
The DNA here is from genome assembly GCA_021108255.1 of Anaerolineales bacterium. Classification (GTDB taxonomy): domain Bacteria; phylum Chloroflexota; class Anaerolineae; order Anaerolineales; family UBA11858; genus B10-G9. The sequence goes on from JAIORG010000009.1 coordinate 7,967, forward strand.
TATCGGCACTTTTTTATATTCAAATCTATGTGAGGTGCATTAAACTCGGCAAAGGACGAGAATAAACCTCTCTGTCCTTGGAGAGTAGAGCTCCTCTTGATTTAAGGCACTATCTCCTACCTCGTCGATTTCTTCACAATCTTCCCCTGATTATCCATAACCCCAATAGTCGTATCCTTATATTTATCCAAAGCCTTCTCAACCGCCTTTTTGTCAGTGCCAGCCACATAAACAGACTTTTTATAACCCTGCAGCTGCCTTGAAGCATCATTGACCGTATCAGCGGTTTCAACCTCGATGGCCACATTACCAGTCTGGATATCCGCACCTTGCCCCTGATTGTAATCTGTTTTAAATTTCTTAGCTAACCGATTCGCTGTCGTTTTGTGAGATCTGCTTTCCATCATGTAAATCTCCTTTTTAAGGGTTATGTAATTTTGCCATGGGGGCCGGATTTATAGAGAGGCAACTCAGACCCGCCCATGGCACACAATAAATCAAAAAAGAGATTTTTTATCGTTCTGCTTAAACGGTATTACATCTGCTTTTTTAATAAACTTTCTATTTACGGCACTCCTCTTCAACTTTAACCGCGGCAGCGGTTCAACCATAGCTTCTTCGATTGAAAAAAATCCCCGTGACAAACCAGCTAATTCCTCTATTGCCGTTTTGGGAAAAGGAAGACTTGTAAGCATATCAGCTTTGGTCTGAATCCCCTTTTCTATCAGAAGCATAATCGCTCGCTTCAAGAACTTCGATTCTTCTACCGGTATTGAATCATCAAGCGGTTCTTTTTTACGCCATCCACGACGACTTAAATTAATCCAAAGCTTACGGTAATCATCCTCGTCAAACAAATTCAAATCACGGCAACGTACAATCATTAAGGCGATCGAGACCCGCCACTTTTCCTTAAGCAGCCAAAAGGCGTCTAAAGATGGGGTAGTTAAATCAACCAAAAACGTTTCTTCTGGTAGAAGAAATGCCGATGCAAACCTGTTTGCCTGAGCCTCAATTAATTTAAAGTCTTTAGGAGTAGAGAGCCTCTTGTTTCGAACAGTTCGATGCATGATTAAATGACCTAGTTCATGTGCGAGATCAAATTTTGACCGAACGGCAACACCTTTGTCTGCCCCCAAGAAAATATAGGGTGTCATTGTTTCCTGGTCCCACTCTGAAAGCGCGTCCAGCTTATCGGCATCAAGAATGCCCCGTGTTACAATAATGCCGTTGTTCTCAAAAAGCATCATTACATTATTGATAGAATTTTTCCCCAATCCCCAAAATTTACGGCAATCCGCTGCCATGGCATCAATTTCATCAAAGGCGATTTCTGTCGGTTCTTTAATTTCAAAATCAGGAATATAGGAATCCTTAAAAACAACAAATTCCCTCAGATATGCCACTATATCTTTAAGCCAAGACAGTCTGTGCTTGGCTCGCAACCGTTCTCGTTTGGTAGCCGAACTCATTGACCGAAAAAAAATAGTCCTATCTATATCCGATTTTCGCTGTAATAAAAAAAACGGTTTGGGAAAATTTAACTGATTCGATATTTTATCTAAAATGTTCGGCCCTGGTGTTTTACGATCATTTTCATATTGAGAAATCGCCTGCTTTGAAACATCAAGTAACTCGGCTAATGCAGTTGCTGAAATACCTCTGGCTTCGCGGGCTTCTTTCAAACGAGCCCCTACAAATCCTGGCGTTCCACTCTTCATAACTCCGCCTTTCTATTTTTTAAATTTTACTTTTTTTGTCTACTTTTAGCTTAAGTGTCGGTTCAACCCGATCCTGAATCTTTTCTTCGATTGCTGGTTTAATACCGGTGCCATGTAATTGCAAAAAATTAAACAAATCAATATTGGCGACATATCGTTTACAATCTTTGGAGGGGAAAACTATTCGAGCAAAGTAAGAATTATCACCGTTCTTTGAAACCTTGCTGTGCAAAAGTATTGCGTAGTATGCGTCACCTGTTTGTGATGGTGTCTGTTGCTCGGAATTAGAAGTAAATAAACCATATTGAAAATGGCCTTCTTGCGCTAATGTCTCACGAAATCGAGCACCCACGACCACTTCTCGTGGCGTATTGACTGCAGATATGGTCATAACAATCCGGCCAGACCTAACTTGAGTGAATGAATTGTTTTTAGCAAAATTTTTTCCAGTTGTGACAAGCATTTCCGGATAGCTATTGGCCGTCATTCTAAAATATTCTTCAGCCTTGGCTCGCCTATTATATGGCAAAATGACCTTAGCTTCTGGTGCAGCAAATGAAGAGTTGCTGATCCTCCGTGCCTCTATATATGCCTCTGGAAGTTTTTCAAATACAAACTGGTTCAAAAAATCAATTGGAATGTCTTGAAGTACTAAATCATAAAGAAAAGGTATTTTATGGCTGTCCATCTTGAATCTCCTTTTAGAATTTTTA
>JAIORG010000071.1 GCA_021108255.1 Anaerolineales bacterium
CGGTAAAATCACTTGATCAGACAATTGATGTTGACTACTACCTTCCAGGATGCCCACCTGAACCACATCAAATCTGGGCAGTTCTCCAGGTAGTCGTGGGTGCCCTCCTGGAAGGGAACCCTCTGCCCCCGGCGGGCGCTATTCTTGGAGCCGGTACAACAGCCGTTTGTGAAGAATGTGAGCGAGAAAAAGGTGAAAAGACCATCGACCGTTTTTACCGTCCCTATCAATTAGACCCTGATCCAAATCAATGCCTGCTTGAGCAAGGCATAATTTGCATGGGAATAGCAACCAGATCCGGATGCGGAGCTCTTTGCCCATCTGTAGGCATTGGCTGTCGAGGTTGTTACGGCCCTCCGGATGGCGTGATAGACCAGGGAGCCAAAATGCTCTCTGCCCTTGCTTCTGTAATTGACGCAGGTGATGAAACGATGGAAGACGATGAACTAGAACAAAAAATCCAGGCAGTTATCGATACTATTCCTGATCCTGCCGGTACATTCTACCGCTTCAGTATGGCACACTCAATTCTCCGACGCGTCAAGAACGGAAAAGGAGACTCTTAATGGAACGGATAACTATTGACCCTATCACTAGATTGGAAGGCCACGGAAAAATCGAGATCTTTCTCGACAAAAATGGAAATGTAGAAAACGCTTATCTGCAAATCCCGGAACTGCGTGGATTTGAGCAATTCTCCATTGGCCGACCAGCTGAAGAAATGCCTCGCATTACCAACAGGATCTGCGGTGTGTGTCCTGAAGCCCACCATATGGCTGCCACAAAAGCCCTGGATGCGCTTTTTGATGTAGAACCTTCTTCAGCTGTCAAAAAGCTGCGGGAACTGTTCTACTGTTCTTTTTATGTAACCGACCACACTGTTCATTTCTATGCATTAGGCGGACCTGATTTTGTCTTAGGGCCGGATTCGGATCCCGCAGAAAGGAATATCCTGGGAGTAATCCACAAAGTCGGAGTCGATATTGGAATCCAGGTGATTGAGTGCAGAAAAAGAAACCACGAAGTTATCAAGATGCTTGGAGGGCGGGGAATCCATCCTGTCGCCGGGCTGCCCGGAGGATGGAGCAAATCCATGACCAAGGATGAGCAAAAGATCATCCTTGAATACGCTCAGCAAAATGTAGATTTTGCCCTCTTTAGTTTAAAGCTATTTGACGATGTTGTATTAGCCAACCAGGCTTATGTTGACCTGATCGTCTCCGATGCCTTCACTCATGAAACGTACTACATGGGTACGGTAGATGAGAAAAATTTAATTAACTTTTATGATGGAATGATCCGGGTCACAGGGCCAGACGGAAAAGAATTTGTCCAATATCCCGCCAATGATTACACCCAGCATATCGCCGAACGGGTTGAGCCCTGGTCATATTTGAAATTCCCTTATCTCAAAAATATTGGCTGGAAAGGATTTGTAGATGGAATGGACAGTGGTGTTTATTGCGCCACACCCCTTTCCAGGCTAAATGCTGCAGACGGCATGGCGACACCAAAAGCCCAGGAACATTTTGACCGTTTCTACGAAACTCTAGGCTCCAAGAAATCCGACGGACGTTATCTTCCCATTCATCACCGCCTGGCAACTCACTGGGCCCGCTTAATTGAGCTTCTCTATGCAGCGGAAAGAATGCAGGAATTGGCCAAAGATCCGGAAATATTAGATCCCAATGTTCGACCGATAATAACCAATACACCCACTGAAGGAGTTGGAAGTGTTGAAGCTCCCAGAGGAACATTAACTCATCACTACAAAACGGATGAAAATGGGATTTTAACAGACGTTAACCTCATTGTTGGCACCACCAACAACTATGCGCCCATTGCTATGTCCATCAAAAAAGCTGCCCAGGGGTTAATTAAAAATGGAAAAGTGACCGAAGGGTTGCTCAACACAATTGAGATGGCATTCAGGAATTACGATCCCTGCATGTCTTGTGCGACTCACTCCCTGCCCGGTCAGATGCCCCTGGAAATTCAAATCCACGATGCTGATGGCAATTTAATTGATACACTAAGCCAGTATATCGATTAACAGGCAAGAATTAATATTTTATCTGGTGTAAAATAAAGTTACCAGTGACCGGCTTTATCTGGCTGGAAGCTGGTTGCTTTATTTCAGGTATACCTTATGAAAACAATTATTATCGGATTAGGCAATCCAATACTTACCGATGACGGCGTTGGTGTCAAAGTTGCCCAACTATTAGAGGAAACCATCGATATGGACGCCCATCCAGATCTGACCATCACCGAAGCCAGCGTTGGAGGGCTGCGGTTAATGGAAACACTTCTGGGATATGACCGGGTGGTTCTAATTGATGCCTATTATTTAAATCAGCAAACCAATGAACCGGGAAAAATTCATCATCTGAGTCTGGACGACTTGCGCTCAGTCAGTCCTACCCAGCACAGCACGTCTGCCCATGACACATCACTGGTAACAGCCCTCGATGCAGCAGATAAAATGGGCTACAAGGTCCCCCGCGATTTCATAATCTACGCTGTAGAAGTAGAAAACATCCTGGAATTCAGTGAAACCCCTACTCCTGCAGTTGCGAAGGCCATCCCAGTTGTAACTTCAGAGATAATCGCCGAGTTATCTCTAAAAACCCTCTGATCTCTCCAATTTTCCCTGCTTACCTCGTGAAGAATGACACCTGTATTGATGTGCGGTTTATGTTATATTTTTATTGTCTTATGATGTAACCATACAGATCAAGGAAAACTCACTGATTCCGAGATTATCCACTTACCATCTTTCCAATCGCTGTTTCACAAAAGGGTTCCCCCAGAATGGATAACATCAAGCTCCTCCCTATATAACAGGATAAATCATGCTGTTCTGGTCTCAATGTTCTCAGCCCAGTCGAGGTTTTTTATGAAAAGTCTCTACCGCAAGATCTTTTTTGCCATCATATCCGTGAGCATCCTTTTATTTTCTGCAGCAGCTGTCCATGCTTATACCGCTGAGGAACCAGAACTATCCTCACAAATGGATGCAGACCAACTCCCCAGCACAGCTCCGATAAAACCAGAAAATGATACCTGCCTCCAATGCCATGTCGATGGTTCCTTCAGCAACATCTGGACCCCCACTATACGTTGGGTTCTATTCGGGGCAGCCGGGGTAGCGCTCCTGTTCGGCGTAGCCCGCAGCGCAAGTGTCTGGAAAACCAGGGAAGCCTGGGTTCCGCTTCCTGAGCGGGTAATTAACTATCTGGATGATAGGTTCCAATTAACAGATTTCCTTAAACCAATCCTCAGTAAACCCGTCCCGGATTGGCAGAGAAGGTGGTGGTACTGCCTGGGTGGGTTGACTTTCTTCTTCTTTATTGTCCAGGGTATAACTGGAATCATGCTGGCGTTTTACTACAAACCTACACCGGCTGAAGCTTTTGCAAGTATCCAATTCATAGAAAGTGAGGTTTTGCTGGGTTCCGCATTCCGGATGATTCACCACTGGTCAGCCAATGCAATGATAATAATGGCTTGTGGTCATATGTTGAGAGTATTCATCATGGGCGCTTACAAACCTCCCAGGGAGTTGAACTGGGTTTCCGGGGTGATGTTATTTGTAATGACCCTGGCCTTTGGATTTACGGGCTATTTGCTTCCCTGGGATCAAACGGCTTACTGGGCAACTACAGTCGGAACAGAAATTGCCGGAAGCATCCCTGTGATCGGTGACCTGGCGCTGGTTCTTCTCCGCGCTGGATGGAATATTTCCAGCTTGACGCTAAGTAGATTTTTTGCGATTCACATTCTCGTTCTACCCCTGATTACATTAACTTTCATGGGACTGCATTTCATCATGGTCAGAAAACAAGGACTCATGAAACCTCTCTAAAAAATCAATTAGAACTCCTTTATCCAGACAGCCAGGAGTAAGCTTATGTCTGAAAAACAAGAAGAAAACAGCGTACCATTTTATCCGGATCATTTTAATCAGGAAGCTAAGGTTGCCCTGGGCTTCGGGATTCTCGTTGTGCTGACAGGAGTACTGGGTTTATTTTTCCCTGTCGGCTTGGGAGCACCCGCCGATCCGATGAACACACCAATTCACGTTAAGCCAGAGTGGTATTTCCTCTTTCTCTACCAATTGTTGCAATTTATCCCCAAAACAATTGGAGCAACATCCCCGGTTATCGCAATCCTTCTGCTTGCAATCTGGCCTTTCCTGGATCCAAAACCTGATTCAACTAAAAAACCATTCTGGATCAGGATCTGGGTTTCTGCTGCCATAATCTTAATTATCATCGCCCTGACTATATGGGGGGAGGTGAGCTAAATGAATAATATTACCCGCCGTGATTTTTTAAACCTGGTGAAGAGAGGTTTTGCTGCCACCGGATTAACCGCACTCCTGGCACCAGTTGTAGCCTTTTTTTATCCTCCCAGCCTGGAAGAAACTCCTTCAGAAGCTGTCCGGGTTGGAACAATTGATGACATTCCACCCGGTGAAAGCCTTGCGGTTCCATTTGGCCGCTACCCCGCATTAGTAATCCACACTGTAGAAGGGTTTAAAGCATACTCAGCAGTTTGCACTCATTTTGCTTGCATCTGCAAATGGGACAGCGAAGAACAAGTAATTTTCTGCCCCTGCCATGAAGGGTATTTTGAACCCCTGGGAGGTGAAGTGATTTCTGGTCCTCCCCCGCTGCCGCTGGAAAAAATCCCCCTAACCATAACAGACGGAGAAATCTTCATCGGAGGATCCGCATGACAAAAACTGACACGCGGATTTCAAGACCCTGGTCTAGAGTAGGTGATCTTTTCCTTTACGGCCTCGGTCAATTGCGCACGATTAAGAAGATCTATCCCGGGATAATGCACTTACTAATTTTCTGGGGAGTAATCATCCAGGTCATTGGTACGGCGATAAAGATCCTGCAGATGGGTTTATTTTTCCCTTACTCCTGGCCGGTATTTTCCCAAAACGTGTACCTGGGATTCGAGCTGGTACTGGATCTGGCAGGCGTGGCAATTCTCCTGGGAGTACTGATGGCCATTATCCGGAGATGGATTATCAAACCCCGCTTCATGGAAAACTCTTGGGATGATATTTATGCTTTATTTCTGTTAGCGCTGATACCTACTGTAGGTTTTATTACTGAAGGCTTCAGGTTGTATTCTCTGCAGCCTTCCTGGGCAAACTGGTCACCAATCGGGAATTTTACGGCCAGCATTATCAGTAACTTCTCAATTTCGCCTGGGACAGCAGATTTGATCCACCCCTATCTATTCTGGGGTCATGTCAGTCTGGGATTAATTTTTGCTGCCAGCATACCTTTTACGAAACTGCGTCACATGATATTTACACCGGTTCATATCTTCCTGAAATCTGACCGTCCAACAGGGGAACTGGCAGCAATTGAAGACATCATGGAAGCTGAAATTCTTGGCGCTGGCGCGATTAATGAATTTTCTTCCCTGGACTTATTGTCATTTGATGCTTGTCTGCAGTGCGGACGCTGCGAAGAAGTCTGCCCGGCAACTATCAGCGGTATGAGTTACTCTCCCAGATCTCTTCTTCTAATGCTGCGGGAAGATATGGCTGGATCATTACTCACTCCTGAAAATGGCTCGGACAAAACAATTAACAAGGATTTATTAAAAGAGGGATTTCTTTGGTCCTGTACAACCTGTGGACACTGTCTGGATGTCTGCCCTGCTTTTATCCGACCCCCTGAGCAGGTGATTGATATCCGTCGCGCACAGGTCTTAATGACGGGTGAAGTCCCACAAACAGTAGGAGAAACATTAAGAAACTTTGAACGCCAGGGAAACCCCTGGGGAATGCCTGCCCCTGACCGAATCTCCTGGGCAGAAGGCATCGATGTCCGCGTTTTATCACCGGGGGATGCTGTTGACGTGCTTTTCTACGTGGGCTGCGCAGGCGCTTATGATGATCGGAATAAAAAAGTTACCCGATCTTTTATTGAAATTCTCAATAAACTAAAAATCGATTACGGCATTCTTGGTGACGCAGAGATATGCTGCGGGGAAACTTCCCGGAGAATGGGAAACGAGTATCTTTTCCAGGTAGCAGCAGAAGAGAATATTTCACTTCTATCGGGATATCAATTTAATAAAATTGTTACTCTCTGTCCCCACGGTCTAAACACAATCAAAAATGAATATCCCCGGTTCGGGGGCAGCTTCCAGGTCCTTCATGCCTCGGAGTTCCTGGCCGAAATTTTCAGTGACTTAAATCTGAACTTAGATAATGGAAAGGATTTCGGCAGACTCACTTTTCACGATTCCTGCTATCTGGGACGATACAACAACATCTATACGCAACCGCGAGAATTGCTCCAGAATGCCAACCTTATTCCTCTGGAAATGAAGTCTGCCAAAGAAGAGAGCTTTTGCTGTGGAGGCGGCGGAGGAGCAATGTGGTTGGAAACTGACGCGGATACCAGAATTAATCACCAACGACTCCAGCACGCCCTGGATATCAATGCTGACACAATCACCACGGCCTGTCCCTATTGTCTGATTATGTTTGATGACGCCCTCCGTTCCAAAGGCCTTACAGATCAAATCCAGGTCTATGATCTGGTTGAGATACTTAATCAATATCTTGATTAAACCAAGGGGCTGTCTAAATGTAATTAGCACAGCCCCTATGTATTTAAGGATGCGTAATCCTTAAGTTACTCTAAGGCTGTAGATTTCCGCGATAATTTATATGCTTACTACCCTCAGAGGATTACGCATCCTATGTGCATCCTTATGTTATTCTAAATTTACAGTACTCCGCGATAATTTAAATGCTTTCTAATCCTCAGAGGATTACGCATCCTGTGTGCATCCTTTACGCATTTGTCATCCATGATAAAGTCTTAATTAAAAAGCGGCAGTTCAATGACTGCCGCTTTTATCATCCACCAGAAGGTCTATTTATTGGTTACTTTTTACAAGTTTTTCTGCTATCCACAAGAAGAGCACCACTAGAAGGACTGGTATCAGCATTCCCACCATGCAGGTTAACCCCATCAAACCCGCCCCCGTTCCGTAAAAATAAAAAATCAACCCATCCCCTACCAAAAAGACTAGCACCAAGAATCCGATGATCAATCTAGTTTCCGTTTGTTTTGTATACTTCCTGAGATCTCTACTCACTTCGTTTATTTCCTCCCGCTCCCGGTTCTTTCTACAGGGTATCTCAAATAATATCGGCTGCTGTCAAATAATCAGCCCGCTTTTAATTCTCCGCAGAATTCCATACTTTTACTATTTGAGCCATAACAGCTAAAGCTATCTCTTCGGGTGACCTCCCCCCAAGGTTCAAACCTATCGGGGCATGAATGAGATTGAGTTTTTCACTTTCCACACCATCCACCGCTAGCCGATCCACCCTCTTTTTATGGGTCTTTTTACTGCCTAAGGCGCCAATATAAAATGCCCGGCTTGATAAAGCAATCTTCAACGCAGGGTCATCAATTTTTGGATCGTGGGTCAGCATAACAATCGCTGTAGAATTATTTATTTTGATCTTTTGAAAAGCTTTTTCCGGCCATTCACTTAAGACCTGCTTAACACCAGGAAATCTCTCCTCGGTGCCAAATAATCTCCGCGGGTCTATCACAATCACCTCAAACCCAACTATCTCCGCTAGATTCACAAGCGGTACCGCAATATGTACCCCTCCGACTATGATTAAAGTCGGTTTCATTTGGATCCGATTGAGGAATAATTCTCCCAGGTTATCTGCTTCAATTGTCTGAGAAGAGGGTTTACCCCCTGTTTTCACTTCCCCAACTGCTTTGGCGATTAATTGCTGCTGGGTAATTTGAAAATCGCCCCCCAGTTTATTTCCATCTTCCAATAAAATCAGCTCATTCCCGAGCAGCTTATCCGCTCCATCGACCAGCAATGCCGACCAGAAAGCTTGACCAGTCTGGAAAGCACTTTTCCAGACCTCTAATTGGGCTCTGCTAAAAACCCTGACGAAAACCTCTATCTCCCCTCCACAAGCCAATCCAATTTCCCAGGCTTCAGAATCAGCAACTCCAAAGTGAAGCCGGCTGGTTTTTCCGGATTTTAATACTTCCAGGGAAGCATCGATAACCGCTCCTTCAACACAGCCCCCACTGATCGATCCTGCCATCCCCCCATCCGCAGTTAAAGCCATACCAGCGCCGACCTGGCGTGGAGATGAGCCCCAGGTTTTGATAACAGTAGCAAGAGCAACAGATTGCCCGCTATCTATCCAGGTTTCAATCTGCTCCAGCAATTCTCTCATAAATACCCCTTTAAGTTAGTATCAGAAAATTTATCTACTCAGGGTTGAACACAGGTTTTTCTACTTGATATGTGTACCCTGCGGAAAGCTCACTTTGCGCCATTACATGCTTTTGAACATATTGTCCGCAGTTGGATCCGATCCGGTTCTCCTCTTTATCACCTATGCTGAGGATCACCTGGTACCCAGCCTCACGTAATTCATCAAAAATTGGATAATTTTCCTTATCATTATCTGGATTGATGTAGGATTTTAAGCCGGAAGATTCTGCCTGATAAGTGGGGTTCAGCGGCGTAATTTTAATCAGGTACCGATCCGGATCAAAGTAATCCAACAATATGTCTGACTGAATTGGGCTTTGCTTTGCCAGGGCAAAATTAAGGGTAATTTTCCTGTCACCCGGTTGATAAAACCTGTCACCAAAGGCTGCTATCTTTTGAAAATCCCATTTTTTTACTGGAATTAACTCATCCCTTAATTTTTGATCTGTGGTGTGGATCGAAAACTGGAATTGAAAACGTCCGCCAGGATATACGCGGTTTTTTATCTCAGTCAAATGCTCGAAAAACTCACCTGTGCCATGAGGCGCAACAGTAGAAAATGAGGGAATCAAACCCGGTGCGTTGATTTTTTCAGGAAGAGATTCCAACAAATCCAGCACAGCAGGATTTAAGGCTGGCTCGCCCATTCTCGCAAATTGTATTTTAAATTGTTCAGAGGGAACAAAACCATCCGGATACCGTTGCTTAATTAAATAATCAATCTGAGCATACATTTCGGATTCGGTTAACTTTCCTCGATAGTGCCCCCCGGCATCGCACATCTGACAGGCTATTGGACAGCCAAACAGGGTGGATATCATCAAAACCCACTTCTCTTTTCTGGGTCTGGGAGGTTGGACAGCCTCGACGCATTCGATCAAATTGCCGTCAAAGTCCATCACGTAAACCATGGCAATATCAGGGTGTCCAGCAGAAGCAACAATTTTCATACCTTATCCTTTCTCAGTTGTTTTTCAATTTCCATCGCAGCCCGGATACCATCTCCCACAGCAAGGGATGTCTGTCTGAAGGCACCGTTCTTCAAATCGCCGATCAGATACAATACTTTCTGGTTCTGCAGTTCCTCTGACTGTTTAATAAATTCCATATCCGCAAATCCCAACTCCGGTTCTCTGCCTATTGCTGTTAACAAGTAATCAGGTTCGAAATTCATTGTCTCAGATCCAGATCTGGCAAGGACATCCATTGATCTCTTTTCCGAACTGGCTATTTTTTCAATTTCCATCTCTGGAAAATATTTTATTGAATCATTCTCCTGGACTCGATTCCACAACAATGATAAACCTTTTATCCTTGATCCCCGGTTAAGAATAATTACCTGATTCTTATTCGCTAAATTCAATGCATAATCCAGGGCAGCATCACCTGCTCCCACAATCAGGATAGTTTTTCCTTCTTCTTTTAACAAAGGAAAGACTTCTGAGAATATTTTACCCTCCAGATTTCCTGAAAAAACACCCGGGGAGAAAATTCTTGCCTTTGTCCCCGTTGCAATAACTAAAATTTTTGTTACTACCTCTCGCTTATTAGTTGCTATGCGAAATAGTTTATCCTGATATTCAACCGCAATTACTTCTTCTGGGGTAACAATCACTCCTATCCGTTCTACCTGTCGGTGGAATAGATCCACCAGGTCTGGGCCTGATATTCCCTCTACAAACCCGGGGTAATTCTCAACCCAATGGGCATTATTCAATAGCCCACCTACCTTGTGCCGCTCCAGCAGCAAAGGTGGAATACCCTGCCTCTGAAGTTGGAGGGCAGCTGTTAATCCGGCAGGCCCCGCACCAATGATTGCAACCTTATAATCTGCCATAATCAGGATTGGGATTCCTTTTGCAAATCTTCTATCATAGTCAGGACAGCAAATCCATGGGCCAGATTTTGAATAGACGCCTGGTGGTATTCCCTGTTATAGGTGGCAGTTCCGTCAACCAGAAAAAAGACCTCATATCCCTGGACAAAAGCTGCCCTGGCTGAAGTCT
>JAIORG010000161.1 GCA_021108255.1 Anaerolineales bacterium
TGGGGGCTTCCGCTCCGGAAGTGAAAGCGTTTGAAGCCCAGACTGCCATCAATGACGGGGCTACTGAGATTGATATGGTGATAAATATCGGAGCGGTAAAAGCCGGGGATTTGACCCTGGTTGCCCGGGATATTCACGAAGTGGTCAAGGTGGGTCATGCGGCTGGAGCAATTGTTAAAGTTATTATTGAAACCGCTTTATTGAATGAGGAAGAGAAAGTAACCGCCTGCCTGCTCTCCAAGGAAGCGGGAGCGGATTTTGTAAAAACATCAACCGGTTTTTCCGGAGGTGGCGCGACAGTCGAAGATATCAATTTAATGCGCCGGGTCGTGGGCCCAACTATGGGGGTCAAAGCTTCAGGAGGGGTGCGGGATTTTGAAGATGCCCAGAACATGGTCAAGGCTGGAGCTACCCGATTGGGTGCCAGTGCTGGTGTCAAGATTGTTCAGGAGGCATTGGCTTCGAATGGAACTGGAAAACCTGTAGTACCAGCGGAGAAAGCAAACGCTTACTAAGAGGATTAACTGATGAAAATTGCCAGGGTAACAGGCAGCACGATCTCAACCATCAAATCTCCCCGGGTCAAGGAAACGAAACTCCTGATCTGTCGCGAGGCAGATGCCTCGGGGACCAAAGAGCTCGGTTCTTCCTATGTGGCAACGGACCTGGTTGATGCTGGTGTGGGTGATTTAGTGCTTACCTGCCATGGATCTGCAGCCCGGCAGACACCGATTACCAAAGAAACACCGGTGGACGCGGTAATCATGGCTGTACTTGATAACCTGGTTGTTGACGGCGAAATTGTATTCAAGAAGTGAGTCCAGGAGCAATACATGTTGATTGCTAAAGTTATTGGAACGACTGTATCAACTATCAAGGAACCCACGCTGGAAGGCAGGAAGTTATTAATCCTGCGCCAAACAGATGTGGATGGGGTTCCTTTTGGAAAGCCCTATGTCGCGGTGGACACTCTGGATGCTGGAATCGGTGAGTTGGTACTCACAGCACATGGCTCCAGCGGCAGACAAACAGAAATTACTCAAAATCGACCGGTCGATGCGGTAATCATGGCAGTGATAGATCACCTCAGCGTATTGGGCGAAGTAACTTATCAGAAAGATTGAATTCTATAGATAAACCAATAAACTGAATCGGGAAAACCTATGCCAGCATTTGACAAAGATTTACGCTCAATACAGCAAGCCCGCCAGATGGTTCTCAGCGCGCGGGAAGCCCAGAAAACCTGGGGTTTTGTTACCCAGGAGGAAGTTGACCGGGTATGTGAAGCAATGGCTGAGGCGGCTTACGGTGCCGCGGAACGACTGGGGCGGATGGCTGCTGAAGAAACCGGTTTTGGTGTCCCGGAGCATAAAAAAATCAAAAACCAGTTTGCGTCGAAAGCAGTCTGGGAATCAATCAAGGACGTCAAAACTGTCGGCATAATCAAGCAGGATGATCAACTAAAGCTGTACCAAATCGCCTGGCCGATGGGTGTTATTGCAGCGCTTACTCCCAGCACTAATCCTACATCTACAGTAATGAACAAGATACTGATGGCGGTGAAGGCCCGCAATGCTATTGTAATTGCGCCCCATCCTTCGGCAGTAAACTGCTGTGTAGCCACAGCGGAATTAATGCATAAGGCTGCTGTAGCGGCAGGTGCGCCGGAAGGATTGATTCATTGTATGTCTGAAATCAGCCTGCCGGGAACTGATGAACTTCTGTCGCACCGCTACACTGCCCTAATTTTGGCAACTGGTGGGGGAGAGATGGTGCGGGTAGCCCACTCCAAGGGCAAACCTGCCTATGGTGTTGGTCCGGGCAATGTTCCTGTTTACGTGGACCGCAGCGCTGACCTCGAAAAGGCCGCCCGGTATATCGTTGGCAGTAAAGCTTTTGATTTTTCTCTTATCTGTGCTTCTGAGCAGTCTGTAGTTGTAGACCGCCCCATTGCCAGCCGATTAAAAGAACTGATGATAGCTCAAGGAGCCTACTGGGTATCCCCGGCTGAGGCAGAAGCGCTGCGCTCGATTCTGTTTTTCCCTAACGGCGGGATAGATGCCAGTTCAGTAGGAAAATCTCCCCAATACCTGGCTGCAAAAGCGGGCTTCCAGGTGCCGGACAGCGCCAGGATACTGGTCGCGGATTTAAACAGTGTTGGGAAAGAAGAACCGCTTTCCAGGGAAAAATTATCCCCTGTATTGGGTTTTTATATTGCAGATGATTGGGAAGCTGGCTGTGACCGCTGTCTTGACCTGATTAACTTTGGCGGCCGGGGACACAGCCTTATCATTCATGCCACTAATGAAGAGATTATTTATGCCTTTGGCCTTGAGAAACCGGTTTTCCGGATTGGTGTCAACACCATGGGAACACTGGGCATGATTGGGTATACCACCGGCATTTCTCCATCTCTGACTTTAGGGTCAGGTGGTGTGGGTGGCGCGATCACAGGTGATAACATCGATGTCCATCACCTATATAACGTCAAACGTATGGCGTTTGAGACCAGCGATCCTCCTCAAGAAGCCTTCCTACCGGGAAGTGTGCCGGCAGGCAAGGTACAGGCGCCGGATTATGAGGCTTTGGAAAACCTGGTGCGGGAGACGGTTCAGGAGATATTGAATACGAAATAATCCCTTGTTTATTTAAGACAAGCAAGTAACTTTTTAACCAATTAGTACAAGGAGTAAAAAATGGCACAACAAGATCCTTCATTTATCGCCCTCGGTATGGTGGAGACCCGCGGCCTGGTTGGCGCAGTGGAAGCCGCTGATGCAATGGTAAAAGCAGCCAACGTGGTTCTGATTGGTTCAGAATACGTCGGCGGCGGATTTGTTACCGTTATGGTCCGGGGCGACGTGGGCGCTGTGAAAGCGGCCACTGACGCAGGCGGCGCAGCCGCAAAACGAGTCGGGGAACTGGTTTCCATCCATGTTATCCCGCGCCCGCACGAAAACGTGGAAATGGTGCTGCCGAAGAGTTCCAAGGGCAATTTCGGCGGTCGTTCAGAAGATAAGAAGTAAGCGGAGTTACCTTGCAATCAGCGGAACTTCTTGAAACCTTAACGCGCGCTGCGCGAGTATTTCACTGGGCTGAAGACCCTGAACCGCCTCCATTTGACCAGGTTCCGGAAGGAAACCTTCATGTTGGAGTGGATCTGGGCACAGCCTACCTGACCGTGGCTGTTCTGGATGACCAGTACCAGCCCCTGACAGGAGAATACAGATTTGCGCAAGTAGCGCGAGATGGCCTGGTGGTGGACTTTGTCGGCGCTGTTGATCTGGTCAGAAGCATGAAAGGCCAGATTGAACGGCGGATCGGCAGGGAACTCACCCATGCTGCCAGCGGTTATCCGCCTGGTGTTCCCAGGACTGAAGTCCAGGCAGCGGCCCATGTGATAGAAGCGGCCGGGATGATCTGTACTGATCTGGTGGATGAACCCAGCGCAGCAAATGCCCTGGTGGCTCTGGAGAACGGAGTCATCGTAGATGTAGGAGGCGGCACAACCGGGATCGCGGTGGTTGAGAACGGGCAGGTAGTTTATACCGCGGATGAAGCTACGGGCGGCACCCATTTTTCACTGGTTGTCGCAGGGGCTCATGACATTTCATTTGAGGATGCAGAACGCCTAAAAATCGATCCCGCAGAACAGCCAGCTTTGTTCCCGGTGTTAAAACCAGTACTGGAAAAAGTTGCCAGTATCGTTTCCCGGCATATTAAGGGATATAACATTCCTTTAATTACCCTGGTCGGCGGAACCAGCGCTTTTTACAGGGCGGCAGAAGTGATTGAGGAGTATACCGGGATACCTGCCTGGGTTCCTGATTTCCCTGCCCTGGTGACCCCGATAGGAATGGCGATGCACGACAACAAAACGGAAACTTCCTGATTAATCCCTGCCGGGTTTAATGGAAGACCTTCCAATAAGGAGATCTTATGGCAAAAAGCGACTTTCAACTACGTGTTTATTGTTACCTGGACCGTATGCAGTCCGAGGTAGCAGCTTTTGTAGGCACAATCACCCAGGGAGACCTGCCAGTAGAAGGCATGGCTTCCCTTTACGTGGAAATGTCACCCGGAAACGAAGTTTTCCGCACGGTAGACATCGCAGTCAAAGCCACGGAAGCTAAACCCGGCGCGCAGGTTGTGGAGCGGGAATTCGGCATGTTTGAGGTGCATTCTCTGAATCAGGCTGCCGTGCTGGAATCTGGACGAATAGTACTCGAGCGGCTGGATTTGGTAAAAGAGGACCGGATCAAACCTACTGTGTATTCCTCTAATTTAATCACCCGCGTGGATCCATATCAGGCCCAACTGCTGAATCGTTGGCGCCGGGGATCGATGCTGGTTGCTAGTGAAACCCTGTTTGTGCTGGAAGTTGCTCCAGCGGCTTACATCATGCTCGCAGCTAATGAAGCGGAAAAGAAAGCCAATGTGAAGATTATTCATATCGCTTCTGTAGGACGCTTCGGACGAATGTGGATGTCCGGTTCAGAGGCTGACATGGTAACTGCCAGGGATGCAGCCATTCAGGCTATGGAAAGCGTGGAAGGCATCGCAGGCAAATAACAAAAGAAGTGTTTAGGAGTTACCCTATGCCTAAAATATTTTATACCGATCGGGACATTGAGGATCTCTTTCACAGCGGAGTGACAACGCTGGTTGTTAATGATGATGTTGTGGTGACGGATATTGGCCGCGAGAAGGCCAGAAAACTGGGTGTGGAACTTCTGCGTGAACACGACCAACCTTCCAGTGCCCCTATCAGGCCCTATATCACTGAAAAGCCATCTCCCAGCGCCGCTCCGTCCTTGCCCCAGACGCCGACTCCACCTCCAACCAGGCAAGCCCTGGAAGACCGGGTGTTGATTGCAGTCCAGGAACAAGTAGGAGATACGGTGGATTCGAACCTGCTGAAAACCATCATTCAACGTGTGCTGATAAGTGTGGGAGGAAGCTGAAATGCTTTTTGGTCGCGTTCGAGGAACCGCGGTTGCTTCAATTAAATATCCTGATCTTACAGGGATGAAGCTGCTGATTGTGGAGCCGCTGAATAAACATCTGGAACCCATTGGGCCGCTGCAGGTAGCAGTGGATGTGGTTCAGGCAGGTCCGGGAGATCTGTGCGTGATGGTGCGCTCCCGGGAAGCTGCCCTGGCGATGCAGATTCATACTTTTGTCCCGGTGGATCTGGCGCTGATTGGATTAGTCGATGAACTGGTAGTTTATCCAGATGATCAATTTGACCTCACCCTTAAAAGAGGGTCAAAAAAATATACCTGATATGATACTAGGCAAAGTGACTGGAACCGTGGTGACTACCATTAGTCACCCACATTATAAAAAGCGCCGGCTTCTGGTTGTCCAGCCTCTAACTCTGCCGGATGATCCGCCAGAGGGTGATTTCGTCGCCCTGGATAATTCACAGGCAGGCGTTGGGGATACTGTGCTGGTGAACAGGGAGGGAAACGGTGCCCGCCAGATTCTGGATAATCCGGATGGCTGCGTAATCTCAGTGATTGTCGGCATTGTGGATTCACTGCATATTGAAGATTGGGAGTAACTGCCATGCGCAAACCCTTGATTGCCGGCAACTGGAAAATGAATAAAACCGAGTCGGAAGCGATTTCCCTGGTGAGGAAGTTAATCCAGGGTGTAAAATCACTGACTGCTGTAGAAGTTTTAATCTGTCCTCCGTTTACCTCAATATCCCAACTGAATAAATTACTAGTCAGTTCCCCGATTTTGCTGGGAGCCCAGAATATTTCAGAACAGGAATCTGGCGCTTTTACCGGAGAAATCTCCGCAGAGATGGCGGCCGAGTTTTGCACTCACGTCATCCTGGGCCACAGTGAAAGAAGAGCCATCTATGGTGAAACTGATGAGTTGATCAACCTTAAACTGGAGGCAGCGTTGAATGCGGGCTTGATCCCCGTTCTCTGTGTAGGTGAACAGCTGGAGGAGAGGGAAAGCGGAGAAGCGGCAAGCGTGATTGCTGGTCAGCTGCAGGCAGGCTTAAAGGGAGTTCACCTTCCCGATCCTGACTTGCTGGTGATAGCTTATGAGCCAGTCTGGGCGATTGGCAGTGGACGTTCGGCTTCAGCTGAAGACACCGCGGATTTGATCGGAGGGGTCATTCGTCCAACTCTATCTGGATTGTGGGGGGAAATAATTTCTCAAAAAATTCGGATACTTTACGGGGGATCTGTAAACCCGGAGAATGCGCGAGGTTTTTTCACTCAACCAGAAATTGACGGGGCACTGGTGGGTGGGGCAAGCCTTTCAGCGGATAATTTTTTGGGGATTATTGAACAAGCCGCCTTGCAGTAGTAAACCCAGGTAGTTCTCCAATATTGTGAATTTCATCCTGAATATACTATTCATATCTTCCCTCATTTCTGAACCTGATAACGGAGAATAATTCTGGATGGTAAAATCCAGGCAGAAAGGCTTTTAATTCAATTTGATGAAAGCTTGTTCGTCATATTAATACAGAAGGATAAAACCAACTGGAGAGCAGATCCATGGATTCAAATTTTCAAACCAATCTAAAAAAATATGCTAACCTGGCTGTTAATGTAGGATTGAATCTGCAGCCCGGTCAAAAATTGATAATGCAGGCTTTAAAATACGGCGGTGTGCCAATTCAAATCGCCCCCCTGGTCAGGGAAATTGCAACCAGCGCTTACCAGGCTGGTGCTCCATTGGTTGATGTGCTCTGGAGGGACGATGATCTAAACTTGATCCGGTTCAAGCACGCGCCCAGGGATTCCTTTGAGGAATTTCCAGCCTGGCAGTCAAAAGGTATTCTGGAAGTGATCGAAAATGGGGGCGCCATGCTTTCTATTTCAGCTTTTGACCCGGACCTGATGGCAGGACAGGACCCCGACTTGCTCAGCCAGCAGCAAACAGCCATCCGGAAATACTGGAAACCGATCAGCACTCATATCGGAAAAAACACCATGAATTGGACAGTTTTGTCTATCCCTGTAGCTGGTTGGGCCAGGAAAGTATTTCCAGATTTACCGGCAGGGGAACAGGAAGCTGCTTTATGGGATACCTTGTTTAAAATTTGCAGGATTTATGAAGAGGATCCCGTCGCCGCCTGGAAAGCTCATCTCATAAAATTGGGTAAACGGAGTGAATACCTCAATCAAAAAGCCTATCAGGGACTGCATTACACTGCCCCGGGAACTGATCTTCGGATTGGCTTGCCGGAAGGCCATGTGTGGATATCCGCTGGATTTAAAACACAGAGCGGCATTCCATTTACTGCCAACATACCTACAGAAGAAGTCTTCACCCTGCCTGATCGGCGTCTCACGGAAGGCACTGTAAGTTCCTCGCGCCCGCTGGCATATTCAGGTAACGTTATCAATAACTTCAGCCTGACCTTTAAGGAAGGGAAAGTAGTTGATTTCTCTGCGGAACAGGGAGAACAGGTACTGGGAAGTTTATTAAAGGTTGACCCAAATGCCAGCATGTTAGGAGAGGTCGCTTTGGTTCCTAACAGCTCTCCGATTTCTCAATCCGGTCTGCTGTTCTACAATACTCTGCTGGATGAAAACGCATCCTGCCATCTTGCCCTGGGGAGCGCATACCAATTCAGCATTAAGGGCGGAGAAAAGTTGTCCACCGAGGAGTTTAATGCCCGGGGAGGCAATATCAGCCTTGTTCATGAGGATTTTATGGTTGGCTCGGGAGAGATGAATATTGATGGTTTGCTCCCGGATGGGAATACAGAGCCCGTGATGCGGGATGGGGAGTGGGCTTTTAATCTTTGATCATCAAAGCTCAGCTGTATAAACCTGGAACTTGCAGATAGAAATTTACTCTGAAAATGGAGTTAACATTGCTGAGGGATAAGCAGAAACAGTGGAGGAAGTATGCAGAATAACAAACTTAAACCGGAAATGAATCAGCTGCGTCCCATCTTGGGGGATGTCGTTTCCACTCTGGAGTCCAAAGCACCCTATGGTGCTGCAGTCCTTACTTCCCGGGAAACAGTAAAATACCTGGTTGATAACAACCAGGAACGGGTGATTGTTGGAGATCCGACAGCAGGAGTTATTCTGACAGCCTTTGATGGCCAGACTTTGAGGGAGAAGGCAATTGGAGGATTTGATAAAAACGATCTTATCCAGGGAACTAAAGATTTGCTCCGGGATTCCAGTTTTGTAAAAAACGGAAAGGTAGATCCAGGACTGGAGCGGAAACATGATTACCAAACTACAATGGAGAACGATCCTGCTCAAGTCCCAACCAATGAAAAATTGGAGTTTTTGCGAGAAATGAACCAGCGGGTGAATAAAATCGATTCCAGAATTGTCAATGCCCGGGTCAGCTATGTGGAATTTAGAGAAAAAACGATATTCCGGAATCGAGCCGCGGATATATCCCAGGATGTCCAGCGTGTGCATATGTCAATCATGGTAACTGTAAAGGGCAACAAAGGAGTTGTCTTTGACTGGACTTCAAAGTGCGGAACTGCTGGACTGGAGATACTGACCTTTACCGATGAAGAATTGGAGACCGTAGTAAAGAATGCGATTAAATTACTTGAGGCGGATCGGATTGAACCGGGAGAATATACGGTTGTAACAGCACCCGGTGTCTCTGGTGTGATCTGCCACGAATCTTTTGGTCATGGTGTGGAAACAGATATGTTCCTGAAGGAACGGGCTAAAGCAGCCAATTATATTGACCGTAGAGTAGGTTCAGATCTGGTGAATATTTATGATGACCCTGGTTTTCCTGGTGCTTTTGGCTCATATTTTTTTGATGACGAAGGTGTATCAGCCGCATCAACCCAAATAGTAAAGAATGGAATTTTTGAGAGGGGGTTAACTGACCTCTATTCTGCCACAGCCTTAGGTATTCCCCGCTCTCCGAATGGACGCCGGCAGGATTTTTCCCGAAAGGTATATCCCAGGATGAGCAACACGTTTTTTGGATCCGGGGACACCCCGCTGGAAGAATTAATCGGCCGGGTTGAAAATGGTATTTATTTACCAAAGATATCATCCGGAATGGAGGATCCAAAAGGGTGGGGCATTCAGGTTTCCTGCCATTACGGGTTTGAGATCAGAGGTGGGAAAATGACAGATAAAATGTTTGCTTCCATCGGTCTGACCGGGTATGTCCCGGATGTTTTGGCCAGTGTAAGCGCTGTATCTAGTGATTTTGATTTAGTCGGAGGTTACTGCGGAAAAGGCACCAAGGAAGTAGTACCGGTTACTGATGGAGGCCCCCATCTATTAATGAAAGTGAGGTTAGGCTGATGTTAGAAAAAATCGAACAATCCCTGAAAAGCAATCTTGAGATCAAGGCCTGGAACGTGCGGCATGTAATAACCAGGGGCTCGCAACAGTATGATTTAGCGAAAACAACAGAAGCTATCCGGGAGGTTTCCTCTGAGCATTATACGATTGATGTGCTTTGTGACTCGCTTGACACGGAAGGAAAACCCAGCAGCGGTGTAGGTACGGTAACAGTCCTGCCGGGAGGTGAGATCAATCAAACTCTAGACCAGGCAGTATTGACAGCCAAGCTGGTTCATAACGAGCCCTACGATTTTCCGGAACCGTCATCCCTGCCTGATGTGGAATTAGCTGATCATGATTATCTAAAAGATCCTCCCGGATCTATAGAGAAGGTTTTAATTTCACTTAAAGAGCAAACAGCTTCCTACCCGCATGTGCGGTTGGCTGCAGCAGAGTGTTTTGGTCAGGAGAAGATCACCCATTTAGTCAGCAGTAAAGGAATAAACGCCCAACAGAATACAACTGAGATGTACTTACAGTGGGTTTATCTTGCAGGTGAGGGTGAGGGAGAAGTTGAAACCTTCACGGAGATTTATCAGCGCAGAATGGTGGATTTTAACCTTGAGGAAAAAGCAGCCAGGCGAGCTAAATACACATCTGACCTGCTGCTGGCTGAAGGACCGCCATCCCAAATCGGACCTGTTT
>JAIORG010000014.1 GCA_021108255.1 Anaerolineales bacterium
CCGGGATCCATCAATTTAATTGGCGGAGACCCTGGAATCGGAAAGTCCACTCTGCTGCTTCAAATCGCTCTTGAGTTAGCAGAAAAGATCAAAGTGCTATATGTATCAGGAGAAGAATCCGAACGCCAGATCAAAATGCGGGCTGACCGGCTTCACCGGGACCAAAGCGGAGAACCTCGATCATTACCGGGAAATTTACTCCTTGTTACTGAAACTAACCTGGAAGCAATTCTTGCCCATACTGATGAAATTAAACCTGGCCTGTTGATCGTCGACTCGATCCAGACCACTTTCCATCCCCAACTTGAATCCTCTGCCGGATCGATCTCTCAAGTCCGTGAAAGCGCCTCCCTGCTGAGGGAATATGCCAAAAGAACCGGCACCAGCATATTTCTAATCGGCCACGTTACAAAAGAAGGAACGATTGCAGGACCAAGAGTTCTGGAACATATTGTGGATGCGGTTTTATATCTAGAAGGTGACCGATACCAGGCATACCGCCTGCTCCGCACTGTTAAAAACCGTTTTGGGGCAACTTCGGAAGTGGGTGTTTTTGAAATGCAAGAGGGCGGGTTAATTGAAATATCAAATCCATCTGAAGCGTTTCTTGCGGAACGCATGGTGAATGCCCCCGGATCTGCCATCGCAGTCACCATGGAAGGAACCCGCCCCATCCTGGTGGAAATCCAGGGGCTGACCAATCCCACCACATTTGGCAATCCCCGCAGGACACCCAATGGCATTGAATTTAATCGGCTGCTGCTGATTACTGCGGTCCTCAGCCGCCGAGCTGGAATTTCCCTGGCCGATCAGGATGTATTTGTAAATGTGGTTGGTGGTTTAAAAATCAGCGAACCCGCAGCGGATCTGGCTGTTGCTGCAGCAATCGCCTCCTCCGTTCGGGATATCCCGGTCAAGGCTGATACCATCCTGGTTGGAGAAATTGGCCTTTCCGGAGAACTCCGCATGGCCAGCCGGATGAGTGAACGTCTGAGTGAAGCTGCCAAACTGGGATTCAAGACAGCGATAATACCCCGCCGAATAAGAAGCGGCGGCATATCCTGGCCGAAAAACCTGGATGTGATCGAAATCCGTTCATTGCATCAAGCTCTAGAAAAGGCTCTGATCAAAAAATAATATGCCGGAATATAATAAAGGCTTTCTAGCTGGGGAGATACAGGTAAGGGGTGATCTCATTCTGGCACCGATGGATGGATATTCCAGCTGGCCGTTCCGCTCCCTTTGCAGGGATCTCGGATCAGCTATCAGCTATACCGAATTTGTTAAGGCTGAGGACGTTCTCGACCGCCCCCGCCATATCAAGGAAAAATTATACTTTACAGATAATGAGCGTCCGGTTTTTTTTCAACTGTACGGGCATAACCCGGACAAATTATTAGCAGCTGCCCTCCATCTCCAGGAGTGGGAACCGGATGCCATTGATATAAACCTGGGGTGTCCTAACCGCTCAATCGCCAACAGGGGAGCTGGCGCCGGTTTAATGCGGACACCGGTAAAAACTGCCCGCATCTTCAAAAAGCTTTCCTTAGGTCTGGAGGTTCCGGTCACTGCTAAAATCCGGCTGGGTTGGAAAGATTGTCAGAATCAAGTGTTAATCGCCCGGATTATTGCTGAATACGGCGGATCCTTACTTGCTGTCCACGCCAGGACTAAAGAACAAGGGCATCAGGGAGAACCTGATCTTCCGGGTATTGCTGAAATAAAGAGAATGGTAGATATCCCCGTGATTGGCAATGGGGGAGTTATGCAAGTCAGCGATATTCAGACCATGCAGGAAATCACAGGTTGTGACGGGGTGATGATCGGACGGGCAGCTATCCATAATCCCTGGATTTTTTCAAAACTCAATCGGGAGGAGATCACGGTTATTCAAGTTCAAGAGGTTATGCTAGATCACTTGGAACGGTCGCTTTCATTTTACGGTCAGGAAAAAGGATTAATCCTGTTCCGGAAATTCGCCGCAAGCTATCTGGCGCCCTATTCAATATCACCGGAACAAAGGAAACAGCTCCTGACCGAAGTAGATCCTGATAAGTTTACCCAACAGCTGGGGGAAATCTTTGCGGCTGCTGAAGGTTGAGAGACTAAATATTCTTAACTTTCAGAGCCCTTCGATACTTCCTTGGGTCACAGAATGAGCCTTTCAATATAACAAACCTGCTTAACTCTCAGAGCCCTTCGGCTTCCTCCTCGATTACACTCGGAGTCCGCTCAGGACAGGCTCTGCGAAGGATCCACAATGGGATCAGTAAGCAAAACAAGTCAATCTTCAAATACTCCTGGGTTTGTTTCTTTGAGCTCTCTATGGATTCCTCACTGGGTTCGGAATGACAAGAAGGGGCATTCAGCCCAATGAGTTAAGGGTTGTTATTGAAGAGAGGGGGAGCTGCTTGTGCAGCCTGCAAATCAACTTTTAACCTTAAACTTTAAACTTTTAAACAATTCCCCCAATCTCCTAATCTGTAACTTCCATCCGAAATTGCAACCAGGCAGAAGGCCGGGATGTCCCATCTACTCCATCTTGCCTGTTGATCAGGGTCAGAAATTGACCCAGCATGTTGATATCCTCTTCTGATACTCCGTGCGAGGATTTTGGATCCCTTTTCGTGTGGGCATAAAGCAGCAGGCTGCCGCCGGGAGACAAGTGCTTCAGTACATTTCCAGCATAACGCTCGATATCAATTCCTGAAAAGCTGTGAAAACATCCGATATCCAAAACTAAATCTTGCTTCCCTTCTAAAAAGCTCAAATCCAACACATCCCCAACCCGGAATTTAACCCTGTCCGCCAGACCAGCCTGGCGGGCTTTCCTCCGGGCTCTCCAGATCGCTTGAGGCACAAAATCAATTCCGGTCACTTTCCAACCATATTCAGCAATCGTCAGGGCGTTGGTCCCCGTCCCGCATCCAAGGTCCAGTGCAATGCCAGGAGAATTTTCCTCCAAGAATTGATAAACTTCCGGAGGTGTAATTCCGGTGTCCCAGGGTGGATTTTTCAGCAAATATTGAAAAGCAAAAAAGAACTTTCTGGCCATTGAATTAAATTTCCGAAGCCAGATAATCCGCGAGATCGGCTAAGGCTTGGTCCCGGTTTCGGAAATGAATTGCGTTTATACTGGCCTCCCGGGCAGCCTTAATATTCTCTATAAAATCATCTACAAAGATCAACTCTGAAGGATCCTGACCCAGCGAATCAATCACAACCTTGTAGATCGCGGGG
The DNA here is from genome assembly GCA_021108255.1 of Anaerolineales bacterium. Classification (GTDB taxonomy): domain Bacteria; phylum Chloroflexota; class Anaerolineae; order Anaerolineales; family UBA11858; genus B10-G9. The sequence goes on from JAIORG010000014.1 coordinate 3,241, forward strand.
TCAGGTTTGGCTAATCCCATCTCAGCAGAAATAAAAATCTCGTCAAACACACCGTCAATTTTCCACAGTCCTTCCAACAGCTTGCGCAAATTATCCCAGGCGTTGCTTAACAAAACGGTCCTGTACTCTCCCCTCAAGCCCTGGATAAAATCCACCAGGTGGGAATCCAGCCTGTCACCACCCCAAAACTCGTCTTCAAAGGCTGAAAAGGAATCTAAGGGCAGATTCAAGTTTTTGAGTATTGTTTGCTGGTGGTCCCCGGCTGAAACCTTTCCAAGCATGGCCAAATTAGCGCTTCCTGTCCTGTACACCAGGTCGCTAAGCTCCCGGTAGGACATTCCGTGTTTCTCAGCCAGCTTCTGTCGGGGAAGTATGTTTTCAGTCCGGACTAAAACTCCACCCAGGTCAAATATCACAGTTTTGATCATGTTTGTCTTTCCCTTATTATCATTTTTCCTATTCTGATGTTTCCAGGGAGGTAACACTTGCATCTCTCCCGGGACGGAGCTCTTTTTCGTACATATCATATTGGCGCAAAACATACATCCCGGCTTTGAGGTACAGATCCGTTGCTCCCGTCAGGGAGGAGGCATCCACACCCAGGTCGACTTCCCTCTTGCCCCGTTGGTAAAATTCGTCAAAAGCATGCTGGAGCAGCGCCAGGGCTATTCCCTGCCGCCTCCAGGGGCGTTTTACACCCAGGCTGGAGATGTAACCAGTGTCTTTATCCTCCAAGCCGTATTTTCGGCATAAACAAATCCCAACAATTTCCTCTCCATCCATGGCCAGGAACCAAAGGGAAGGATCATACGAATCATCCCCGGTCATACTATGTTTAAATTTTTTATAGCCCTCTTCCGGATGCTCCTTAATATATCCAAAATGATCCTGGAAGACTTCATCATCGACCTCGTAAACTGCATAGGCTTCCTTTTCGGGATCACACAGCCGCAGGGATATCTTTTCAGGCCAGACAGGTTTCGGTGGCGGATCCTCCATCTCGATTCGCATCCTGAAACTATGCCGGATTAGTTTCATGCCCGCAGTCAACTTGGCCTTCCCGCAGGATTCGATTGCCTGATCTGAGTGAGTTCTCATGGCCACTCTTAATTCAGGATCCACTCGATCCAGAACCTGCCGGGTTCTTTCTTCTGCCCAATCCAGTAAATAGGATTCCAGCCCTTGATTTTCAAGATCCGGGTCTACGGACATCCAAACATAAGGATGCACTGGAGGATTGGATTCATCCCACACTTCCACCAGGGCAGCCAGCTTTCCTTCCTGATCTTCCACCAGGTGGATACTTTTTTCAATCTCAAATCCGGGCGTCTCGTACTCATTCTGCAATCGAGCCAGGGAGAACCCCGGCACGCCGTGATAATGGAGGGATTTCTTCTGCTCTAGCTGATGGATCAGGGGCACATCCTCCATCCGGGCCTGACGAACGTTATACTTATCAGATAATATTTTTTTCATAGCCATAACTTCCTTATTTTAACCTGTTTCTAATCCTACGTCTTTCTTAACTGGAGCCCACCCTTCATTATGGCTCTTTCCAAGCCACAAAAAACCGGCAGCGGCTATTGTGCCGAGAATAGCGCTACCATACCAGACCCAATCGGGATTTCCGTTGTCCATGATCAACCCTGCTATCAGTGGACCAATCATCCAGGGGATCATCCAGGAAAAACCCATCACTCCCGAATACCTTCCCCTCATATCTTCTGGTGCTGCTTCTCCCACATAGGCCTGGGCAACCGGGATGATAACCATTTCTCCAATGGTTATTATCGCCATCGCCAGCATAAACAGGAGATAAACCGACACAAAGCCGTACATCCCAAAGCCAATCACATATAGAAGGGACCCCAGGGCCATGATTAACATCGGCGGGTGTTTGGAAATTTTCCTGGTAATCATGAACTGGAACAGGACCACCATACCCGCATTAAGAGTCATCAGCCAGCCATACCCGGATTCGGGAACACCATGTACGTCTCTCAAGTAAACTGACAGGGTTCCATACATTTGGGCGTATACAATAGTTGCGATAGTAGACACAATCACAAAGAGCATAAACTTGCGGTCCTTAAATACTTCCTGGTACCCAATGAAGGTTTCTTTAAACCCTTTCTTTGTAGATTCTTCTTTCTCTTCCGGTTTGGTTTCCTCTACCACCAGATACACAATTAAAGCTGTGATCAAACTGGTAACCGTATCGGCAACAAAAAGAATCAAGAAGGAGTAAGCGGCAATAAATCCTCCTATAGCAGGTCCGATAGCGACAGACAAATTCATGGCAACTCGCATGACCCCGAAACCCTCTGCCCGTTTCTTCTCCGGCAAGATATCGGTTAACATAGCCTGGTGGGCAGGTCCAGCTGCGGTAGCAAACAACCCCGAAATCACACCCATGACGTAAAACCACTCCAGCTGATTGACCAGACCCATCGCCAGGCTGGTCATGGCGCTGACAATCAAACCCATGATAATCATGCCTTTCCGGCCCAGAAAATCGGTTAAAGCGCCGCCAATCATGGTTCCAAACATATCCGAGATTGAAAACAGGGCAAACAGCAGCCCTACTTCCGTCATACCTACCTGGAATTTCCGGGTGATATATAGCGCAAAAAAGGGAAAGATCAACGCCCCACCGACACGGTCAATGAAGTTAGATCCCACAATCACCCAGAATTGACTGGGATACTCCCGGTAAATTTCATCTACTCGTTTAATAGAATTACTGAACAACATCATTTTTCCTTATTATTTATTTTCCATTACTGCCTGCATAAACTAAACAGGCCGCGGTTATAACACCCGTGACCTGTTTTGATTAAGAAAAAAAGCCCCGGGTATACGGCTCCCGGAGCTAAAGACATGTCATTCGTTAAACAAGCTCAAGCGGAGGGAAACCTCCCTGATAATTCTGCACATTCGCAGGAGATACCAAAATTAACTTTGAGCATGATCATAATTCCTCACTTTCCTAGTTGAACGGATGGTAGTGTAACATCCTGTTTTAAATTGGTCAAGAGAGGGAATCAAAAATGTTAGGGTAAAGTTATCCTGTCCTAATCGGGGCAGCACGGAACAGACAGGATGCAGAATCGTTTGATTGGTGATCACCAAAAGATACAACTTGCTGCCACAAATTGATAGCTAAATAAGTATTCGAGGGGTTAATGAAGGGGTAAAACAGAAATACAACGGGGGACAACAACAAAAATAACCCTGTTAAACTCTATCCGCCACCAACCAGATATAGAATACAGGATCAAACGAACTTTGTTCAATCCAGGATGAACATCAGAAATAACAACGGGTCCTGAAAAGCTGCAGCGACTAAATCGGTGGTCTTGAATTCTTCAAGCACAAATCTACCAGATCTTGAATCTGTGCCGTACCCACGCACATAACTGAATCAGCGCCGCCCCAATAAATCTTGACCGTGCCATCCTCTTCAGGAATGGCACCGCAGGTGAAAACTACGTTATGCACATACCCGGTCACTTCCCAGGGGTCTTCTGGCTGCAATATCCATTCATCGCTAACGCCGATGATTTTGGACGGGTCATCCAAATTGTGCAGCGCTGCGCCCAACCGGTAAACGGAGCCATCCATCGTGGGAAAGACGCCGTGATAAATATGCAGCCAGCCCTGCTTGGTGGCAAACGGCGTCGCTCCCGGCCCGATTTTCATTTCATCCCAATGGTATTGCATCGGGTTCATCACCAATTGGGAATCGCCCCAATGCACCAGATCAGGCGAGTATGAAATCCAGATGGACCAGGGGGAAATCTCGGAATGGGGGCGGTCTAAGCGGGCATAACGGCCGTTAAACTTACCGGGGAAAATAACCACATTGCGATAATCGGCCTGGGTGATAAGTGATATGCGTTCGATGGACTTGAAATCCGTCGTTTGGGCCAGTCCAATGCGTACCCCATGCCGGGAATAGGCGCTGTAGGTTATAAGGTAACGGCCATCCATCTCACAAATACGCGGATCTTCCACACCGTATTCCTCATATTCGGCAAAAATACTTTCGGCAGCAGGCACCATGAATGGTTCCGGCTGTACCTGGAAGTGAAAGCCGTCTTCGCTCTCAGCCAAGCCCAGAATGGAACGACCATTACGCCGATGAGACCTGAAAAGCATGTAATAACGGCCGTTATGCTTCACCATCCCGGCATTATGAACCGTCGCCACCGGATAGGGCACATCATCTTTCGTGAGTATGGGATTATTTTCGTATCGCCTTACGATTTCCATAATTTTATCCATCCAAAGCAAATTGCAATAAGTCATCAAGCTGGCAGGTCGCCAGACCAATCACGTGATCGCCGGCACCATAGTAGACATAGACCATACCCTCAACAACGGGATTGGCGTTAGAAAAAACCACATTTGGCACATCGCCGCGAAGCTCCCACAACTCTTCCGGCTCAAAAATAGCCGTTTTAGGGCGCGAGATAACTTGTGTGGGATCATCCAGCTCAAGCAGAACAACGCCAAATTTATAGATGTGGTCGTCATTGTAGCCATGATTGATAAGCATCCAACCCTGTTCCGTTTCTATGGGAACTCCATTGCTGCCTACACTTTTGCTATCCCAGGCATCCGGGTCACCATGGCGAGGTCCATAAATAGAGATCATATCCCCTTCGTCCCAGGTAAGCAGGTCATCGGAATAGGCTATCCAGACATCAGGCCAACGGCGGTGCAAGGTAGCATAACGACCATTTATCTTACGTGGAAACAACACATGATCCTTGTTGTTCTCTCCACGTACAATCGGCCCCATCCGCTCCCAGGTGATGAGATTGTCGCTGACTGCAATCATGGGCAAAATGCCGCCTCTGGAATGAGTCGGTTCGCCATCGCCCGTAAATTCACGTCCGTAGGCTGTATAACACATGTAAAAATGGTCGTCAATTTTCACTACACGCGGATCTTCAATACCCCGCGAATCAGTGCCATCAATTGGGGACAACACTGGCTGGCGCATCCGGTTCCACTGGACGCCATCCACACTCACGGCATAACCAATCCGGCTCACCCAATCCAACCCTTGAGCACGGTAATGCATGTGGAACAAACCATTGTGATAAATCACGGATGGATTAAAAACATTTTTACACTCCCAATCCGAACTCAGATCAGGGAGCAAGACAGGGTTTTGTGAGTGTCTTTGCAGTTTCATCAAATTTATAACTCCTGAAATATAGCTGACCCAATTACCTGGCACCCCATAACCTGATGAAATACCCTCAAGTTATGGGAATGTCATAAATTCATAAGCTTGTCCACCTTCGGCTATGAAGCAAACAGCTGTCCCGCACGTTACCACATCCAGAGGGTTTCCTAAAGCGTCCAGAATAACCTTTGCACCGACTACAATGACCGGCGTATAGCACCCAGCCGTTCCCCCAAATGTAACCATCTCACCTTTGATGGATACCGGTGGGTAACCGCTGTAAACGGTTATTCCCGGCGCAATTTCCACCAGTGCCAGCGCTGCCATTGCTGGTGCCATCCCTGCGCCATAAATTTCCTGGCCGATGACTCCGCTGATGTCCCAGCCATCGCGCAAATCTTCCACTGGAATCATAAGCGATAAATCGTTCTCATTCACTGTTTCATAGGCGGACGGATGAGTCGTGACCGATTCCGGCGGCAAGAAAGCAGGCAGGCTGCGGGGGATAGTCAACAGGGTGTGCTTGATAAATTCAGCGATAAGCTTTTCGGTGGTCTGGTCCAATTCATTGTGAACACGCTGTAATGTTTCTATGAGGTAAATCCAGGCTTCATATTGCTCCTTGGCAGTAATGACGGCACTTTGTTGGGTGGGATTCAAGCCAAAGAAAGTGCGCTGCCTGACGGTGCCCTGCCACCATTCAGGGGAGCCGGGAAGTTCATCCGCAGCCTCTTTCAGAGAACCATAATCGCTTTCCCAAATCCAGGAGAGACGCATCAGATTGGCAACAGCCCGATTAATAATGTCCAAATACAGGGGATCGGATTCAATTTGGTAAAGGCGAGCGGCGGCGGCGGCCGTTATTGCTGTCATGTGGGTTTCATAGGATAAGCGAAAACCGTATCCATCCAGCGCTCGTAAGGCGTGACGCGCTTCATCAACATACGGTTCCTTGCCTGTCAATTCGTGCAGCAACAGCATGAAGTAAGCAAAGCCACCGCCTGTATCTGGCTGCTGCCCCGTTCCCTGCCATGTTTCAAATGAGTAAAACTTAGGGAAACGATAACCAGCTGTATGAGCAAAATCAATCCAGCTGTCGCCAGAACGGATGGCTAAATCCCTGAGTTCTATATCGTCGGGATACCAGAGAGCCAGTTCAGCTACCTTTAGTGCGTGTCCCAGTTCGTACCAAACATCACCGCGCTCTTGCGCCCCCGTTACAACCAGGGGGCCGCTGTTTTGGAACATACCGGCCGGGCCAAAATCAGGATTGAAAAAATCAGGAATCGTCGTCCTGAGTTCCCCGAAGTAATCGGGAGTTTCGCCAAAGCGCTGCTGGTACCGCGCCAACGCTGAGTACACGTCTAGTTGTGAGATGGCTTCAGCTGATTGGCGGGTATCAGCGACGTAAGCGCGTAAATAACGTTTGCCATTCAACGTGACCCAGTTTTGTTC
>JAIORG010000198.1 GCA_021108255.1 Anaerolineales bacterium
AGGCAGATAAAATCTCCAAGGAGGTGATGGCTCTCATAAAAAAAGCAGGACAGAACACCATTTCGAAAACGTTTATTAATCATGATTAGAAGGAGAAGAATAGCTATGAGGAAAAGACTATTAACTCTGTTTTCCGTTTTGATCGTCGGCGCAATGCTGCTCTCCGCCTGCGGAACCACAACCGAAACAGTAATTGAAACTGTGATTGTGGAAAAAGAAGGCGAAACGATTGTTGAGACAGTAATTGTCGAGAAAGAAGTTGAAGCGGAAATTCAGCCAGTAACCTTAAATTGGAACTGGGGCACTGAACCCCCCACAGTAGATCCTTCCCTGGCCACCGACACCACGTCAGTGGATGTGGCAGGAAACTTGTTTGTGGGTCTGACCAAATTCCACCCGGTTAGTGGTGAAGTATCTCCCTACTTGGCAACTGAGTGGGAAGCTGGCGAGGATGCCGATGGCAACCAGACCTGGACCTTCCACCTTCGCGATGACATTGTTTGGGTTAATTACAATCCTGTCACCGGCGAGACCGTCCAAGAAGTGGATGCTGATGGAAACCCCCGTTTTGTAAACGCCAATGACGTAGTTTATGGCGCCAAGCGAACCGTCAACCCGGAAACTGGCTCTGACTATGCTTACGTAACCTACATCATCAAGAATGCTGAAGCCATCAATGGCGGCGATGAAGAGCTGACATTAGATGATCTCGGTGTGGTTGCTCTGGATGACTACACAGTGCAGTTCACCCTTGAGAACCCCGCTGGGTACTTCCCCGCCATCGCTGGTATGTGGATTATTTACGCCATGCCTGAATGGACCATCGATGAATGGAGCGAGCAGTGGACAGAAGCTGGCCTGATCGTCACCAGCGGCCCCTATTCAATGGAAAGCTGGATCCACGGCGGCGAACTTAACCTGGTTAAGAACCCGCTTTGGGTTGATGCTGACAAAGTTCAGATTGAACGCGTTGAAGGCGTCATGATTGTGGAAGCCTCCACTTCGTTTGCTCTTTACGAGAACCATGAACTGGACTCCGTTGGGGTTCCCCTTCCGGAAATGGATCGTGTAAAAGCTGATCCTGTCCTGAGTCTGGAATACTACTCTGCACCAACACCCTGTACTTACTACTACGGATTCACCAACAACAAACCTCCCTTTGATGATGTCCGCGTCCGCGCGGCATTCTCCCAGGCGATTGATCGACAGCTTCTGATCGACAACGTTCTCAAGGGTGGACAAGAAGTAGCGACAACCTTTGCGCCTCCTGGAATCTTTGGAGCTCCGGTTCCTGGAACAGTTGGTCTAGGTTTCGATGCTGATGCCGCTAATGCTTCTCTCCAGTCTTACCTGGATGAGAACGGCATGACCATTGATGACTTCAACGCTTTGGACGTCGTCCTCATGCACAACACCAGTGAGGGCCATGCCCGAATTGCTGCTGCTATCCAGCAGATGTGGGCAGACACCCTTGGCGCGGAAGTTCGCGTAGAGAACCAAGAATGGGCAGTTTACCTGTCATCCATCCAGAATTCCTCCCCACTGGCCGACATGCCTCATATCTGGCGGCTTGGTTGGTGTGCGGATTACCCGGATGAGAACAACTGGATCCACGAAGTCTTTAACGCCGATTCTGGTGCCAACAGACTTCGCCGCGAATCCGGTGCGTTTGATGCTTTGACAGTAGCTGCAGCACAAGCTCAAGATCCGGCAGAGCGTGAAGCGCTCTATCTGGAAGCGGAAACAATGTTAACGGAAGTTGAGGCTGCTTATGCACCCATCTACCACTACACAACTGTTGCAGTCACCAAACCATGGTTGACCCGCAACTATCCGCCTCTGGGCGCGAATGACTTCTTCAACTGGACAATTGATTTTGACGCCAAACTGGCAGCTCAAGGACAATAATCCAGGTACTTTGTAACAACCTTTGGAGACTGGAGGTTTGCCCTCCAGTCTCCAAATTTTCAACAAGGAAATCGACCTATGTATCGATACATCATCCGCAGGATACTTCAATTTATTCCCGTCCTCCTGGGCGTTACCCTATTCACCTTTGTTTTAATGAGAGCGATTCCAGGCGGACCGTTTGACTTCGCCGGTGACCGCAGCCTGCCTCCCCAGATTGTAGCCAATCTGGAAGCTAAATATCACCTTGATTGGCCGATGTGGAAGCAGTTTACCTCCTATGTTATCGGGGATGATATTTTTGGTTGGGAAGGTGGATCTAGAGGAGTAATTCGCGGTGATTTTGGTCCTTCCTTGCACTTTAGGGGGCAACAAGTAAGTGATATTATTGCTGTCACGCTGCCGGTTTCCGCCCAGCTGGGATTTATGTCCCTGCTTTTAGGAATCATTATCGGCATCCCAACTGGAATTATTGCTGCATTAAATCAGAATACCTGGATTGATTATATTAGTACCTTTGGAGCAGTATTTTTCTTATCTGTACCCAACATGGTTTTAGCTCCTATTCTTATCTGGATTTTTGCCTTGAAGTTAGGCTGGTTCCCTGTCGCCACCTGGGGAGCTAAACCGCCCTATTTGCTGGGCTTTTTACCCCGCTTGGAGCAGTTGAACGCAGATTATTTCAGCCACGCGGTTATGCCGGTTTTTGCCCTGGGCACCGCTATGGCAGCAGGATTTACCCGCTTGACCCGGGCCAGCCTGCTGCAAGTAATTGCTGAAGACTACATCCGCACTGCCCGTGCTAAAGGACTCCGTGAGCGGGTAGTGATTGGCCTCCATGCCCTTAAGAACAGCCTGATTCCTGTGGTAACTATTCTGGGCCCGGCTTTTGCGACTATGCTCACAGGAACCTTCATTGTTGAGAGTATTTTTGGTATCAATGGCATGGGAAAACACTTTGTCAACAGTATCGGCAATCGGGATTACCAGGTTATAACCGGGGTTACCCTGATCTATGCTTTTGTCCTGGTGATCGCTAACCTGTTGGTGGATATTAGCTATGCCTGGCTTGATCCCCGCATTCGCTATGATTGAAAGAGAAAATAATTTGGATTTGTTTGGAGGAATATTAGATGGCAGTTGCTGAAATTTCAAATACCACGGAGAAAGAGCGCAGTCTCTGGGAAAAATCATTAGCCCGCTTAATGAGGAATAAGATTGCTGTTGGCAGCGGTATTGTTATTGTCCTGATGCTGCTGATTGCAACTTTTGCCGGCAAGGTCGCACCTTATCATTATGCCGAGCAGGATTTGCTCGCTAATAATGCCATTCCGGAATGGATGTTATTCCTGCTTCCGGAAGGAGCAGAAAATTACGCCAATTTCAGCGATGCTTATCTATTATCTGCAGATCACCTGGGCCGGGATATCCTCAGCCGGACTATTTACGGTGCCAGGGTCTCCCTGGTGATTGCCTTTGCTGGCGCAACTGTGAGCTTGTTAATCGGAATTATTTACGGGATGATTTCCGGGTATTCCGGAGGAAGGGTGGACAGCATGATGATGCGTGTTGTTGACTTCCTTTATGCTTTTCCCTTCCTTATTGTAGTGATTCTACTGCAGACATATTTCAAAGCCATCGCCCGCAGGGGAGGGGGGGAAGGCTTTGGCAGCGCCATCATAAATCTCAACAATGATCTGGGAGGAATGCTATTTCTATTTATTGCTATCGGCCTGATCAACTGGATTGGAATGGCTCGCATTGCCCGTGGGCAGGTGCTTTCCTATAAGCAGATGGAATTTGTAGAAGCGGCCAAGGCTATTGGCGCAAATGATACCCGCATTATGGTTAAACACTTGCTTCCCAACATCCTCGGACCACTGATCGTCGCTGAAACCATGGCGATACCCGGGTATATTTTTACGGAGGCATTCCTGAGTTTTATCGGTTTGGGAGTGAACGCTCCCACACCTAGCTGGGGGATCATGATCTCTGAAGGGGTCCAGGCACTGCGGGTCTATCCGAACCAGGTGTTTATCCCTGCAATTGCGCTCTCGTTGACTACCCTCGCATTTAACTTTTTAGGTGATGGGCTCAGAGATGCTTTCGATCCGAGGCAAATTGATGTCTAGAGATCGATGATCTAGAGACTCCTCAGATAAGGATTATTCCACTGCGGATGCCTAAGCATCCGCAGTGTGTTCTTTAGGGAAGGAAAATGATATGAAAAGATTACAAACTATGCCGAATGTACGGGTTTTGGGTATGGTTTTTATTCTGATAATAGTACTGACAGGCTGCAGTATTTCCCCGGAAAAATCACGCAAACCCAACAAAGATTTCAGCCGGGGCCTGCCGCTGGCAACGAACGTAAGCAGTTCGATAGCTTATACAGTGGAGCCTGCTGGTGATCGAGTTCAGGTAGTGATACCTTATCTGATGGAAAATGCTCAGCCAGTATTTCGCTATATCCAGCTAAATGAACAGGCTGATATTTTGCTTGATCTTGATATTGATTGCGATTTAGAAAATTTTGCCCGGTCTCCCCGGATGATCTCTAATGGAGAATATCTTCACCTGGTCTGGGCTTCCCGGGAGGACACCTCAGAGGGATGGCAGCTAAAATACCTGATGGTTGATCAGCAGGGTAAAGCAGCTTCAATACCAGAGGGGATTTCAGAAAAGTCTCAATCTGTCAGCCAGCATCAAATAGTTAGCGACCTGGCAGGAGGTGCAATTATCCTCTGGGAAGAAGCTAGAACGGGGAAAATTAAGTATTCACAAATTTCATCTGCAGGAAAACTTATTTCTCCTGTCAAGGAGCTGGTAGATGGAGGAGAGGATCTATCCTTAGGATTGGACCAGGATGGGAATTACCATCTGGTTTGGATGGAAGGGGATGATTTGAAATACAGGGAGTTTGGCTTACTGGAAACCCTTCCCCTGTCTGGGAACACGCTGACCAGAATTCCTGTCTCTGTTGGCAATGTCAGGGAAGGTCCCGTTTTGGGATTTGATGATGGTTATGTCTATGTGTTCTGGTCGATATTGAAACAAACTGGTCTTGAAGCCGGAACAGCGAGCACTGAGTATGTGGTTTTTGAAACTGGTAATCCCGGTCGGCTGCAAAAAGAAAGACTGAATATTTATCCCGATTCTGAAGGACTTTTTGAATCATACCAGGGAGATTACAACCTGTCCCAGCTGATCCCGCCTCCTCAGGAGGATTATTTCAGCACAAACTTTGTTTATGCTCCAAACCTAAATTCAACTTCCGGCAATGCTCTTGCCGTGGCGATTGCGGCAAATCAGGAAGTTAGACTGGATGACTATATTCAAATTGCGGTTGGGATATTCTCCGATGGGGAATATCAGGGTTACACTTTGGCTACAAAGACTACTCAAATTTCCCGGAATGCAGTGATAGAAAGAGATCAGGCTGGAGACCTTTATTTGATCTGGCATGAAGGCGCTGCTGGAAAGAACCTGTTTTATTCGACCACATCACCCCTGGGAAAAGCTGCTCTCGACAGAATTAGTTTTTCAGATTTGCCAAATCTAATCCTTTCCAGCAGCCTGGAAGCTGTGATCGGGGTCCTCCTTTTCCCATTCGCCTTCCCCTGGATGTTCGTGGGTTTAGCGATCTTGATTGTCTGGCGATTAGTGCGTAATGATGAGGATTTATCCCTGCCGCTCTCGCGTCTTCTGCTGGTGATTGCTGTGATCTCCTATCAGGCTTCAAAGATTTTATTTCTCCCCGACGTTGTTCTTTACGTTCCTTTTTCCGCCTGGACGGATATCCCGCAGCAGTGGGGGCTTGTTCTGCGGGTTGGTGTTCCACTGCTGATATTTATCCTGGGTATTGCCGTTGCGGAATGGCGTCGACGTCGGCAGGATTCTTCCTCCTCCTCTATAAGTTACTACTTATCTATTGTGATTGTTGATATAGTGTTTACCCTGGCTATCTACGGGGTGATCTTCCTGGGAGAGTATTAATTTAGATTTAATGGTTTTATGTTTTGTGTGAAATAAAACCTAAACAACTGATTTGCCTGGTATTACTCTTTCCAGGCAGGTTTCAGATCAGATGCGTCGAAAATTGACTACAACATGGCAGAGATAACTACCGAAAAATTGCCTTCGCTGAAATCTTTAAGAGAGTCTTTGAACTTTATTGGTCAAAGGCTGATCTTTGGTCTCCTGGTTCTTACTTTTATTAGCTATGCCAGCTTTGTAGGCTTGGATATGGCACGGGGGGTTTCTTTTCAAACTGCCGCATCTCAAGGCGTTAAAAAAACCATCGATTATGCGGTTGATGCCTTCCAGGGGGACTTTGGAGAAACAAGTTCAGGCAGTGTTTCACTGCTTCCCAAATCGGTAAGTGAAGTTGTGCCAGCAGTATTAGTCCGCAGCCTGGGTTTGCTGGGGATCTCTATTGCGGTAGCGGCTGTATTGGGGGTAATACTGGGGGTGTTGATTGCTGGAAAACGTTCAGGCGTGACGTTGCTGGCGCTTCTTGGATCCATCATGGGTGTATCCATTCCTAGCTTTTTTGCCGCCCTCTTACTTCAAATCGGGGTGATAAAATTAACCCAATTTTACGGCAAGGTTCTGCTTCCAGTAGGTGGATTTGGGTGGGACAAGCACCTGATATTACCCACCATTGTTCTGGCTGCCCGCCCGCTGGCGCAGATCACCAGGGTTACCTTTGTGACTGTGGAGGAGATTCTCTCCCAGGATTATGTGCGTACAGCATACAGCAAAGGGCTGACATCGCTCAGAGTGGTAGTTATTCATATTATCCGCAATGCTGCTGTACCGGTGCTGACTACAATTGGCCTCTCTCTGCGGTTTGCTCTTAGCAGTTTACCGATTGTCGAATATTTCTTTGGTTGGCAGGGGCTGGGTTTTACATTGCTTCAATCGATTTCCAATCGGGATGACAAGCTTACCGTTATCCTGGCTTTGTTCATGGGTTTGCTCTTCATCTTGATTAACCTGCTGCTGGACAGTGCCTATTTGCTGATTGATCCCCGTCTCAGAACTAAGGTCGATAAGGTCAGAATTCAGGAAAGACAGACCCTGGTAGAAAGATACCTGAAGATTCGCGATAGGATCCAGTCCTTGCTGAAAGAACCGCCCTGGAAGCGCTGGTTCGGCAGGAGAGAAGACGCCCAACCCAGCCCTTTTACAGAGTTAATTGAAAACAGGGATGATGACTTTTCTTATATTAATATCATCGAGCAAGGAAAGGAACGGGCCCGTGTCTGGGTAGAAGGTACCTTGGGAAATCCAGCGTTAATCTTTGGCACTTTGATCGTTTTGGCATTGATGGTGGTTATGCTGTTCAGCCCCCAAATCTCACCCCACAGCCCTTATACAACCCAGGGGATGACAATTGTGGATGGAGAGTTTAACGTCCCGCCTTTTGCGCCGGACGAGGAGTATCCCTGGGGAACTGATCCGCTTGGGCGGGATATCATGAGCTTGATTTTCGCTGGAGCTCAGCAGACCTTCGTTCTGGCTTTTTCGGTGGTGGCGGTGCGGTTGGTGATAGGATTTTTCCTGGGATCGATTATTGGCTGGTTTAAAGGCAGCCGGTTAGACCGCTTAATCCTCGGTGTGGCAGAAATTATTTCAGCATTTCCAGCGCTTCTGCTGGTGATGGTTTTAATACTGGCTATCGGCATCCGGCAGGGAATGATGCCATTTGTAATCGCGCTCAGCTTTGTTGGCTGGAGCGAGATCATGCAGTATGTCCGCAGCAAGGTGATGGAAATTAAACCGCAATTGTTTATCGAAAGTGCTTCCGCTTCAGGTGCGGGATCTGGCCGGATTATTTGGAAGCATATTTTCCCCAATATCATCCCCGGGTTAATCTCCATTCTTTCCCTGGAGATGGGGGCAGTCCTGATGCTGTTAGGCGAACTGGGATTTATTGGGATTTTCATCGGCGGTGGTGCATTTGCACAACTGGAAATCTGGGGTCCTCCTTTCCATTATTCCGATATCCCGGAATGGGGGGCGCTGCTGAGCAATATCCGCATCTATGCCCGCTCTTATCCCTGGACGGCACTCTATCCTGCTGGCGCGTTTTTTGTTGCCATCACCGGATTTAATCTCCTGGGAGAAGGAATTCGCCGTTTAATCGAAAAAGTGGGGGTTGCTGCCACACGGGTTTTTGTGAATAAATACACTCTGACAGCTGGTGCACTGCTGATGGTGGTGTTTTTCTGGTTCCGCGGCAGCACTGGATCTATTGCAGTGTTCACCCAGCAGGCGAAAACCTTTGATGGTCAACGAGCTATGGAGCATCTTGAAAATTTAACTGATCCGGCTTGGCAGGGGCGTGCTTTAGGATCTGAGGGCTTGCAGTTTGCGGCAGAATACATCGCTGATGAATTTCAAGAGTTAGGACTTCAGCCAGCCGGGGAATCCATGACTTATTTCCAAACCAGGCCCCGTTCATTTGAAGCGCTGGACACTATCCCTTATTTTTCAATTGAGGATAATTCCTATCAACCCGTCTATCATCAAGATTACGTAGAATACGTTGACCGCAACCGGAATCTGGGGACAACTGTAGGGCAGGTCCGCTTTATAGGAATGGGAAACCTGATGGAAATTGGGCGCTGGTTCCGAAATTTCCCGGCATTAGATGGGTTGGACTACAGCGGAGAGATTGTTATGGTTCTTTCAGAACAGGATGCGGCGATCATTGAAGATATCCCTAAAGCCGGATTGTTGGTGGTTACCGAAGAGCCTATGCTGTTGAGCCGGATCAATACCCTTTCATCCCGGGATCCCTTTTTTAATCCTTTTGGGACCACAGAAATTATTGGCGGAGATTATCCCAAACTGCGCATAAGCGAAACTGTTGCTAACCATCTGTTGGCTGGTACCGGCTACAAGCTGAAGCAGCTGCGATATGATGTCGAAAGCCTCAAGCAAGATGAATTCCTGGAAGTGGAGACTAATAAGTCGGTCACCATTAATATCGCAGGGACGATTTTCGAAAAAGAAGAAGCCGTTCATGTCATCGGGCATTTACCCGGCACGAAAGGTGATCCCCGGGCCCAGCTGGATAACCAGCTGATTGTGGTTCTGGCCCAGTATGATACTCCGCCGCTCCTGGGAGGAGAGGCGCGTTCCGCTGGCGCAAATGATAATGCCTCCGGTGTAGCGGTTATGCTGGAAATGATCCGCACCATGCGAGAATCCGGGTACCAGCCTAACAAAACCTTCCTGTTCATCGCCTACAGCGGGGAGGGCTTGGAAGGAGGGGAATGGGTCACTCCGGATATCTCTAAATTCCTTCAAACAAAATATGGATTTTCCACTTCATTAAAATTGGAAGCGGTTATCGAGATCAGGGGTGTGGGGGCCGGGGCCGGAGACGGTTTGCTGCTTTCCACAGATGGGAGTTTGCGGCTGGTGAATTTGTTCGAAGATTCCGCCAAACGGATGAGGATCCCGGTGGAAAGGGCTGATTCCCTGGTGGATTTAAGTGTGATCTTTGAGGAAAATTCCCCTGGTCAGTCAGCGGATGAAGCACCTTATGTAAGCGTGTTTTGGGATGGCTGGTGGGAGACCGGAGGCACAGATGATGATTACCTGGAGACCATTAACCTGGATTACCTGCAGCAGGCAGGTGAATCGATCAGCCTGGCATCCATGGTGATAGGCCAGGAGATCAATTATTAAATCCAAGTTAGTGTTTAGTTGTACCTTGAAAATCTTCCCAGGGGAGAGGGACAAATTGTAATAATTCTCCCTGATTCCAGACTGAACCAGGTAGGCAGGACATTAAATTCGTATTATTGAACCGCACACCATAAGCTGGACAAATAAATCACCCTCTAGGGAAATTATCCAAACTGATGTCTGATATCCAAAGGCGTCAGTTTTGTTTTATGTGCCGACTGAAGTCGTAGCAGGAGCTGCGCTGAGCATCCCTCTCCAGGGATGCTTAAATTTTCT
>JAIORG010000086.1 GCA_021108255.1 Anaerolineales bacterium
CTGCCACACAATCTCCTCCAACTCCTACCTCCACGCAACAACCGCCAACTCACACTGCTCAGCCTACAAACACCGCTGTTTCCACTTGCGGCTCAATCTTAGTCAATAATTTTTCGGCTAATTTGAAAAGAGCAACCTGGAACATAATTAATAACTCTCCATCCGCAATAACCATCTCGCAGATCAGCATGAGCTGGCCCTCAGGAAACGACTCTCTGAATAAGATCTTTTTAGGAACAGGAAAAATTTGGGATCAAACAGCACCCCCTCCATCAGTAGTCATTACCTCTGGCTGGACTGGCAGCTCAAGGGACATTGGAGGAAGCTCAACCAAACCTCTAAAATTCACCTTCTTTTCTACAGCCCTAAATTCAGGCTATAACCTATCTATCAGGTTTACCAATGGCTGTATTGCGAAAAGCTTAGATTAGCACCTTGAGGAGTTTTCACCTCAAACACATAAATATCACACATATCAAATCAACACTTCACCTTTCTCATCTCTTAATCGTGATACTATTCAATAGTTCTGGACAACTTTCTTGTTTAACTAACATTCAGGATTTACATCCTCAATATTTAAATGGCAAAAACAACGGATCAACGGCTGCAATCTGCTATCAAGGCGCTCAAGGCTGGAAAACATTCCCAGGCCCGTAAATTAATCCTTGCTGAAGTTAAGGAGAATCCTTCCAATTTTACAGCCTGGACCTGGGCCCTTGAAGTAGCTGTCAATGAAAAAGAAAAACGCACAATTATTAAGAGGATTTTATCCCTGGATCCAAATCATAAGGGCGCGTTAATCTATCTTAAAAAATTGAATCAGCTCCAGGTATCATCAGAAGAATTATCCTCTAAACCCCTAACTGATGAAGCATCCCCTTCCAAAAAACCTTCCCGTCTTGGCTCTTTGCTGCTCCTTCCATTCCGATTGTTAACTTCGCTACCCCTGTCATGCGGACTTATATTCCTGATCGCAGCCCTGGCTGCGGGAGGATATTTTTATTTCCAGGCAAATTCCAGTTTCTTCGGATTACTTGGTGCTAATTTTGACAAGATAATTGTCAGTAATTCATACGAAAAAATTGCATCCGATGATTTTTATTGGGAAATCCAATTCGAAGGCCAGGGTAAGTCCAAGTATATCGGAACTGTGCGTCATGTCTCACCCATACGTATCAAAGAATTTAAAATTTTAACTCATGACATCCTGGTCACCACTGCGGACTACTCCAATCCGGATATTGTTGAAACCAGCGTGGTCAACCACAAATTCATCTGGAAATCTACCAACACAGAACCGCTTATCGGTTCAATTAATTTAATCCATGCTATTCCAGCCAATAAAACTATTTATCAGCAGCTGCTTACAATCAATGACTGGGATACAGTCAACATCGTGGGGCGTGAAATATATAGTGTTAAATCCTACGATATGGATGATATCTTTTTAGGAACCTGGATTGATACTGGCTGCAATACTTTACTGGTTGATTCTGTCACGGTATTATATAATCCAGACCGCTAACAATTCTCCCATTTTGAGGACCCGCAAATCAATTAGTTATGTCTACACGCAAATTCCTGTCCAGAATTGTATTACTCCTCTGGATCACATCACTAATAATAGCCGGGGGATTGGCTCTCTTCACTCTCTCAAAAACCGATTTGCTGTCAAGAGAAATTCCACTAACGCCGTCAAATACGCCCTCAAAAACTCCCCAGCCATCTGCCACAATGTCACCTCCAACTCCAACAATTACAGTCCCTCCTCCAACTCTCACCCCGATCCCTCCCAGTTCAACTCCTGAAATTCAACAACTGCAGGTAATTGGCAGCAGCGTGGCCGGGCGCCCTTTAGAAGTCTACCAATTCGGAAATGGACCCGTGGAAAAGTTTATCGTCGCCGGCATCCATGGCGGTTACGAATGGAATACTATTGAGCTTGCAGATAAACTTATTGATTTTTTAAACAATTTCCCAGAAGTTATACCGCCTGATCAAACCCTTTATATCCTGCGCGCTCTTAATCCTGACGGTCTCGCCCGCTCCAGCGGTTTCGGCGGAAGAGCAAATGAAAACAACGTGGATATCAATCGGAATTTTCCCTCCAACTGGCAGGCAGAATGGCCACGGGCAGGGTGCTGGGATTATATACCTATTACCGGGGGTAAAGCTGCCGCCTCAGAACCGGAAACCAGAGCTCTGATGGCATTTATTCAAGCACATGATTTTCAAGCACTAATCAGTTACCACAGCGCCGCACTGGGAATTTTTCCCGGTGGTCAACCTCCAGATGCCGGGTCACTTTCCCTGGCTGAAGCGGTGGCAGCCGTTAGTGATTATCCATATCCGCCAATTGATGCCGGCTGTGTTTATACCGGCCAGTTTGTTGATTGGTCTTCCGATCAGGGAATCCCGGCTATCGACATCGAACTCACCAATCACCAGGATTCGGATTTTGAAGAAAATCTTAAGATTTTAAGAGTATTCCTGGACTGGTCCTATTCAGAATAATAACCCACTAAAAAATCAAAATTACCATTCGGGTTCAAAATGGCTTATTTCTGAGTCTATTTTGGTTTTTCTGCGGAAAATTAACTTCGGGCAGGAAAAACATCCAACTTGCCAGCGCTTGCTGCACATAAGTGAGCCCCGAAAAATAATATTGCGCTGCTGATATATATCCAAAGCAAGAGAATTGCTATTGAGCTTAAAGATCCAAATATGACTTCATAACGGGCAAATCCACTCCCCAGGTACCACTGGAAAGCATTTGATGCCAAACGCCAGATTATTGTTATAACCAACGAGCTGAAACCAGCTGCTTTAATGGGCACCCTGCCCATCGGGATAATCCGGTAAAGGCTATAAAAGAACATGAAAGGCAATACCCAATAAAACACTTTTGTGCCAATTTCTCCGATCCAGTTATTGAACAGCAACTCCAAACCCGGTGCTGCTTCCTGGTATTTCGTGAGAACATTTAATACAGTCGAGGACATAGTAAGGAAAAACAGGCCCAGGATCATGATAATGACCATAGCCAGGCCAAACAAGCGCATTTGAAAAAACGTCCGTCTTTCATCTATCGGCCAAGCGCTGGTTATATGATGCACCATCATGGAAAATGCGTTAGATCCGGACCACAACAGACCTATTAGTCCCAGGATTCCGATAGAATTCCTCAAGATCAAGATTCGCTCAATATTCCTTTCCACCAAATCCTGTCCTACCGGGATAACGCTTATCACCAATTGCGTAACCCTGCTGCTGGTCTGGCTGCCATCAATAAAATAAGATCCAATCGTCACCATAACAATCAACAGGGGAAATAAAGAGAATAAAGTATAATACGCCATTCCAGCTGCCCCTCTAGCGCCCCCTTCCTGCTGAAAACTTTTTGCTGAAGCCCTGAAAATATTGTAAATAACCCTGACTTTAGACCAAATTATTTTTAAGATGTCGTTTTCTGTCATAACCTAAAAACCTTAATCCAAGTATTGGAGCCAACTGTTTTCAGTGGGTATTTTACCATTCCTCATCTCCTGATAAACACCAAAACACAAAAAACTGAAGCCTTCATTTAACAGGCTTCAGTTTGTCAATCTTGATAAGTTTTAATTATGACCAGAATTCTTTAATGTGCAATGTTTCATTCTCGTCCTGTAGGTAAGGATTTGTGAGGTTTTTATTCTTTTGTGGTAAACGCAATCCCGACCATGCCTGCTCCGGCATGAACCGAAAGGCCTGGAGTAAATTCCGCCAGGGGAATTACTTCCGGGCAGGGAATTGTTTCCCGGAGCAATTTTTCAAACTCTTTTGCTTCTTGTTCAGCTGCCACATGAAAGATAAAGATATTTTCGATTTCGCCGCTTCCCAAGCCAGACACGGCTAACTCAATCACTCTACTCCAGGCTTTTTTCCTGGTCCTGGCTTTTTCCAGCAAGTCCAGCTTTCCGTCTTTGATAGTCAGGATGGGTTTAATATTAAATACATTAGCCATCTCTGCTGTCAGATTTCCCACCCTGCCGCTCATTGCCATGTATTTCAGTGTATCCAAGGCAGCAAATAAATGAGTTCTATCCCGGACATCTTCTACTGCGGCTAAAATTTCCATCCTGCTTTTTCCGTCCCGAGCCATCTCCGCCGCTTTGAGAACCATAAATCCCTGTCCCATACTAATGCTTTTTGTGTCAACGACAGTGATTTCTTTTCCAGGGTGCAGTTCTTTCGCCGCCAAAGCTGCCTGGTAGGTCGCGCTCACATCTCCACTAACAGTGAGGCAAATGATCTCGTCTGCTCCCCCATCAAAAGCTTCCTGGTAGATTTCTGCAAAATCTCCTGGGGAAGGTGCAGCAGTTGTGGGCAATTTTCCTTCTTTGTTTACTCGCTGGATAAGCTGTTCGTCAGTTATCTCCAGGTTCGCTTTCAGTATTTCCTCTCCAAAATGGATCGTTATCGAAGCCTGTCGAATTCCAAATTCATCTAAACTGCTTTTGGGTAAACTGGTGTCAGTATCAGAAATAATCGCGATTGTCATTTAATAATCTCCTTCTTAAATAAAAAGTTGATAACAAAAATTCCCACTTACTATAACAAGTATCCCTTCAGTAAAGATACGCTGTTTTTCCCTTTTCAATTCCACCAGAAATTCTGATCTTACCATAGAAGACAATAAACCGAACCTCTTGCATTAGCATCTGGTATTATTGAACCAGGATTAATAAAACTGCAGGGGAGGATAGCATGCCGCTCCAAATCGGCATCATTGGTTTACCCAATGTTGGCAAAAGCACTCTATTTAATGTACTGACACAAGCGCAAAATGCAGAAGTTGCCAACTACCCATTTTGCACAATTGAACCCAATCAGGCCATTGTCCCTGTACCTGATCAGCGCCTTGATAAACTAGCTGAATTAGTGGGTGTTAAAAAGGCAATCAAAACAACTATTGAATTTCTGGACATTGCCGGCCTTGTAAAAGGTGCAAGCCGGGGAGAAGGCCTTGGAAACCAATTCCTGGGAACAATCCGCAATACTGATGCCCTACTCCATGTTGTCCGCTGTTTTGAAGATCCAAATGTAGTTCATATTAGCGAACATCCCGATCCCAGGGAGGATATTGAGATAGTTCAGGTTGAACTTATTCTGGCAGATTTAGAGCAAATTCTCAAAAAGATTGATAAATTATCCCGCCAGGTAAAAGGGGATAAAAACCTTGCCTCTGATCTGAAGACGGCAGAATCGGTTCTTGCGCACTTGCAATCCGGAGATCCCTTGTCAACTTTTAAAGAAAGGAATCAACCGGATTTTATTCAACTCAATCAGGAATTGAACTTTTTATCCGCAAAACCAGTAATCTACGCAGCCAACATCGCTGAAGAAAATCTTTCCTCCAGGCATCCTGCCTTAACTGAGATCAATGAAATCGCTCAAAAAGAGGGCTCGGAAGTGGTTCAAATCAGCGCCTTGATTGAATCTGAGCTCAACCTGCTTGAAGATGATGAAAAGTCAGACTACATGATTTTATCAGGCATTCAAATCGGCGGCCTTGAACAGGTTATCCTAACTGGATATCGAACCTTGAATCTAATCAGTTTCTTCACTTATAACGAGCAGGAAGCGCGAGCCTGGACTGTCCAAAACGGCGCCAAAGCTCCAGAAGCTGCCGGACAAATTCACACTGATTTCCAGAAAGGATTTATCAAAGCAGAAGTAATCCCATTCACTGTGTTTGCGGATTACGGCAGCACTTCGGCCGCGAAAGACGCTGGAAAACTACAGATTGAAGGCAAGGATTATTTGGTTTTAGACGGTGATGTGATTTTTTTCAGGTTTAATCTTTAGTAAGTTCAAAAAAGAGAATAATTACTCAAGGTCACAATTAAAAGTAATTACATGTTTGATGCCTTTGGCTGGATCTTTATTGCTGGTGCACCAAATTTCTGCAGCAAATGTTCACGGTAATTAAAACCCCTGATGTTCAGTGCGGGTAATAATCTCCTCCTGAAGCGCCTCAGTCAAATCACAAAAATAATCACTGTATCCCGCTACTCGGACGATTAAGTTTCGGTAATCTTCCGGATTTGCTCGCGCAGCCTTAAGGGTTTCACCATCCACGATATTAAATTGGATATGGTGTCCTCCCATTTTAAAATATGCCCGGATTAGATTCGCTAACTTTTCTACTCCCCCGGGTGTTTCAATAACACTGGGGTTGAGCTTCTGATTCAGCAAAGTTCCTCCAGTTTTGACATGATCCATTTTCGCCACCGAGTTTAACACTGCAGTTGGACCTTTTCGATCTGCTCCCTGCACTGGAGAGACACCTTCTGAAAGTGGTTTTCCACTCAGCCGCCCATCTGTAGTTGATTTAACTTTGGTCCCAAAATAAACATGACAAGTTGTGGGCAGCAGATTTACACGGTGGGTTCCGCCCCTGAAGTTCGGTTTTCCGTCTACCGCATCCAGGTAAGCGTCAAAAACCCGGACCATTACCTCATCAGCTCGATCATCATCGTTTCCATAGCGAGGGGTCCGGTTGAGAAGCCGCTGCCGCAGCTGTTCCTGCCCTTCGAAATTATTGTCTACTGCATCCAACAACTCTGCAAAACTAATATTTTTCTCCTGATAAACGTTTACTAAAATTGCCGTTAACGCATCAGCCATCGTACCTAATCCTACTCCCTGAATGTAACTGGTATTATATCGGGCGCCTCCATCGTGGTAATCTTTCCCCAGGATAATGCAATCATCAGTTAGTAAAGATAAAAATGGAGCAGGCATCTTTTCCGCATAAAGTCGCTCTATGATCAGATTGCCATCGATCTTAAGCTTGATAAAATACTCCAACTGCTCCCGATAGGCATCAAATAACTGTTCGAAATTATGAAATTCAGTTGGATCCCCTGTTTTTGGACCCAGTTGTTTCCTGGTCAGAGGATCTACTCCATTGTTCAGTGTGATTTCCAACACCTTTGGCATATTAAAGTAGCCGGTAAGAATATAAGCTTCTTTACCGAATGCTCCGGTTTCAACACATCCGCTCGTCCCGCCCTGACGCGCATCTTCCGGAGTTTTGCCCATACCTATCATCTCTTTCACTACCAGGTCGCTATTAAATAGATCCGGTTTGCCCATACCTTCACGGATGATTTCGACTGCCCGGTTTAGAAATTTCTCGGGGGAAATCTCGCTGATATGCACTGAAGGATTAGGTTGAACCTGGTGCATGGCCTCTATCACATCCAGCATCATAAAGGACAAGGGATTCACTCCATCTATTCCGTCTTTATTAACTCCCCCGATGTTTAGTTGAACAAAATCAGTATAGGTACTGCTTTCATGTGCAGTAACGCCTACTTTCGGCGGAGCTGGCTGGTTGTCAAATTTGATCCATAAACACTGCAGCAGTTCCTCTGCCTGTTTTTCTGTCAATGTCCCCTGAGCTAACTCGTTTTCGTAAAATGGCAGCAAATGTTGATCCAGATGTCCTGGGCAAAAAGCATCCCAGGGGTTGAGCTCCAGAGTTACCCCAAGATGCACAAACCAGTAATATTGGATCGCTTCCCAAAATGTGGTTGGTTTATGAGCCGGAACCCGATCACAGATTTGAGAGATATTCTCTAGTTCAGCCTTCCGGATCTGATCTGATTCTTTATCAGCCAATTCGCGAGCTAAATCAGCAAAACGCGCCGCAAATTTTATCAGTGCCAGGGACGTTGTTTCCATAGCTTTAAGCTCTTCTTGCTTGCTTAATGCCTCTGGATCGTTCTTTAAATCAAGTTGAGCTAATGCTTGCTTAATATCTTCTTGGAAATCAAGCATACCCTTCTGATAGATTTTGTCATCCAATACAGTATGCCCGGGCGACCGCTGTTCCATGAATTCGGTGAAAATCCCAGCCTGGTAAGCTTCTTTCCAAGACTCGGTCATCTTTGAAAATATGAGATCTCGAATGGATTTGCCTTCCCAATAAGGAATGATTTCTTTCTTATAAATCTGGCGAACTTTTTTCTCAACCTGAAATGGTATTTTTTCTCGCCGATCAAGGATTTGAAGATCATCAAGATTATGACAGCATAGTTCGGGATAAGTTGGCGCGGCTTTTGCCCTGCAACCCTTCTCGCCGACAATCAGCTCATCTTCCTCAATGGAAATAGTCTTATTTTCCAAAAGATAAGAAAACGCCTTTGCCCTAAGCATTGGGGCGGACAGTGATTGGGTGTCAATTTCCCGATAAAACTCAGTTATTATCTTTGCCCGCTCCGGATCTAGAGCAGGTCTTGCGTTTCTGCTCCGGGCTTGAAGCGCGTCAATCCTGGTTGATCTTTCCATAATATTCACCCTCTAGTCGAAACTTCTAAATTTACTTCTTTTAACTGAAACTGGATCTGCTCCAGATCGGCCGTGAAAAGTGCTGCGGGGCTTCAGACCATTATGAATATAAAATCTTTAAATGTCAAAAAATACTGCTGACGTTTTCATAAGACTATCCTTTAATAATGTTTTAGAATCATACCTCACTTGGATTTAGTTCACAAGAATGATTGAAATAATTAACGCCAGTTTGTTTAACATTATTAACTAACAATCGTGTTAACTCTTGCTTATGTGATCCGGATTGGGTATTTTTAACAACAGGTTTTAATCAAGATTCCTCCCTTGTTTTAAGTTACAATAATATTCAAACTAAAGCTTCATCACATCAATCATTTTTCTGTTTGAAATCAGTTTTCTAGCTGGGAAATTAACCAGTTTTACTCAACTGCATCAGACTCATAAATTCATTTGCCGGTATCATAAACTCTGGTATTGCCTTGCGTAACTAATATGACAAAATATGACTGCATCTTCATTCCCGGAGGCGGTTTACTGCCAAATGGCTCCCTGCCTCCCTGGACCCTGGCCCGACTTGAGCGGGCAAAGGCATTAAAATCGCATACCCGGTGGATAGCTTTTTTGTCTGGAGGTACTGTCCATAAACCACCTCCGCTAAATGAAAACGGATATCCAATTTTTGAATCCCGCGCTGCTGCTGAGTACCTGGTCCAGCAGGGTGTGGATGCTGCCCAGCTTTTAACAGAAATCAGCTCCTATGATACTATCGGAAACGCATATTTTTCCCGCCTGCTGTTTGCAGAACCAATAAAGATGCAGCAGCTGCTGGTAATAACATCAGATTTCCATCTGCCGCGAACTCAAGCTGTGTTTGAATGGATCTATTGCTTGACTCCTCTTTTAGTGAATTACCAGCTGGGTTTTGAAAGCGTGCCCGATCGAGGCTTATCCCCCAAAACACTCAAAGCCCGAATTGCGCGCGAGAAAAAGAGCCTGGAAAAGATGCGCGAAACCCAACTGGGCATCACTTCTCTGGCTGCATTCCAATCCTGGTTTTATTCTCAGCATACCGCCTACGCAGTTACTTCCCAGCCGGATAAGGCTGCTGGAGATGTGCTCGAATCATATTAACCTGAATTTAAACTCTTCGATTTCACTCGCAGGCCTCGCTAATAACTTCCTCTTTTCCGTGCATACAGCAGCCTGCGGTAAATGACCTTTGTTACCCCATCTTCTTTTATTAACAGTTCTCCCGGGTGCGGTCTATAATCTACAAGCTCAACCTTTTTATATTTATTACCTGCTAAATTATTCTCATCACAAACAAAATAAATCTGTCCTATCTGGCAGCTTTCAGGTTGATAATACTCATTCATTCCCATAATTTTCCTCTGGCTTACACAACAAAACAGAACACATGTTCTGTTT
>JAIORG010000248.1 GCA_021108255.1 Anaerolineales bacterium
TCGAACATGGTTTTTCCGTAACTATTTAGAACGTTAAAAAAGACTTTTTTGACAGAATTAACAGGATATTCAGGATTAAAGCATCAAAACTCATCTTGTTATTCTGTCGGAATTATTTAAAAAGGCTGATGAAATTTGCTATATACAGTGGGGAATTAAATGTCAACCTCTCTATTTAAAATGGGTTTACAATTAAAAACATTTTTATTAGTTTATAAAAAGTATCGAATCATGTACCGTGTCATAGGGGATGCAGTTTTTATTCTAAGAATTATTCATGGAGCCAGGATCTTACAGGTTTAAGCCAGTAAAGGGTCAAAGGGCGACTCGACACTAAATTAACATATTTTTTGCACAATAACGTAATATATGTTACTGTGCAAAAAATACTTTAACATTAAGGGAAATATCGGGATGAAAGATTTAGTTAATCGGCTTAAAAAATATTTATTGGATACGCTTGGCATAACGGTCACGTTGTCGAAACCGGCAAATGTGGGTTCGCTTCCTTTTTTTCTGCAGGATATTTATGATGTGTTCCAAGTCGGGTTGCTGAACGAAGAATTTATTGTTTTGGCATCAAAAAACGACAGTGAGCTTACCCCCGCGACAATTCATAAACATATCGATATTGTGAACCAAAATCTTAAAATGAAAGCCATTTTTGTTCATTCCAGCATTTCATCGTTTAACAGAAAACGTCTGATAGAGTACAAAGTTCCTTTTGTCATACCGGGGAATCAGATGTATCTCCCGGATTTAGGCATTGATTTGAGGGAATATTTTATTAAAAAAAGAGCAACAACAGTCATTTTGGGACCATCGACTCAGGCCGTTATTCTCTATGCACTGACCCAAACAATGACCGAACCTTTAACCCCAACGCAATTAGCGGAAGCACTTGGATATTCACGGATGACAATGACCCGATCGCTCGATGAGATCGAATCCGTAGGGTTGGCTGAGGTATCGGTCGTGGGCAGGAAAAGATTGGTTTATTTTGACAAAAACCGCAGGGAATTATGGGAAAAAGCGCTGCCTCATTTAAAAACGCCGGTAAGAGAAAATGTATGGCTAAAAACTCTGATCGATAAGTTGCCGGTCTGTCAAGCCGGTCTGACAGCCTTGTCCTGCTATTCAATGTTGACTTCACCCAAAAAGCAGATTTACGCAGCTTCCGTGAAAGACTGGAAAGCCATAAAGCGTAAATATCCCAGTGACATTATTTCTTATCCGGATGAGGCAGAATGTGAACTGGAGGTCTGGAGCTACTCTCCAGGCTTATTTGCAAATGATAAAATAGTTGATCCATTCTCTCTGTATCTGAGTTTAAGAGATATTAAGGATGAACGCGTTGAATCTGCCATGGAAGAGATGATGGAGGGCGTTGAATGGTAAGGGGACTTGATCTTTTCCGGGATTATTTCAAGGATTATACTGAATGCATCGCTGGAGGATGTAATCGGTAATCTCAAAAAGATTTACAACCTTTGATATCGAAGGTCATGTTTGGCTTTTTTGATATGGTTGATCCAGGGAAAAAGACAACATCCAATTTTATGCTCGTTCTGCACGAATGTCCCGTAGGTACGTTTGTATCTTATTCAAAGATGATAACAAAGGATATAGATGAACACTGATCTATCGTTTATTACAAACGAAGAAAATCAAACCCTTAAAGAGCGGTTTGAAGTCCTTATTAAAGATACTTCATTTTTTGACTGCCTTGTGGGTTATTTTTATTCCAGCGGATTTTACGCCATCTATCAGTCTTTGGGAAATACAGAAAAGATAAGAATTCTTATTGGAATCAGCACAAGCAGACAAACTTTTGAATTACTGGAAAAAGCCAATAAACCCAAACAACAACAAATTGATTTCTCACACGCTGAAGCCAGGCAGGAAGTTGAAAATCTTGTTCAAAAAGAAATGGAGGATTCTGAAGACAATAGAAAAGTTGAAGAAGGCGTAAATAAATTTATAGAATGGGTTGGAAGCGACAAGCTGGAATTAAGGGCTTATCCATCACAGAATATACACGCCAAACTTTACATTATGACATTTGCTGAAGGCGATAGAGATGCCGGACGCGTTATTACAGGCTCCAGCAATTTTACACAGGCCGGGCTGGTTGACAATCTTGAATTCAACGTGGAACTGAAAAACAGAAGTGATTATGATTTTGCTAAAAATAAATTTGAAGAATTATGGAATAACGCTGTAGATGTCAGCGAAAAATATGTTCAGACCATTCAAGATAAAACCTGGTTGAGTCAAAATATCTCGCCATACCAATTATACCTGAAATTCCTCTACGAATATTTCAAGGATGAACTTAGCCAGACAGATGAAGTATTTATTAAGTATCTTCCGCAGGAATTTAAGAAACTTGAATATCAGGAGCAGGCGGTCTTAAATGCTAAAAAAATACTTCTGGAATATGGCGGCGTTTTTGTCTCCGATGTTGTGGGTCTGGGGAAAACATACATTTCGGCAATGCTGGCAGGTCAACTGGACGGAAGAACACTTGTTATCGCACCGCCGGCGCTTCTCGGAAAATCCAATCCCGGCTCCTGGACGAATGTTTTTTCAGACTTCAGAGTCCAGGCAGATTTTGAATCTATCGGCAAACTGGACCACCTGCTTCACAGAGGAATAAACAAATACACAAATATTATCATAGACGAGGTACACCGTTTCCGAACTGAAACAACAATTTCCTATGAGAAATTAGCGGAAATATGCCGCGGCAAAAGAGTTGTCCTGGTAACTGCAACTCCTTACAACAACACCCCAAAAGATATCCTAAGTCTTCTTAAACTGTTTCAGAAAGCCAAAAAAAGCACCATTCCCAATCTGCCTGACCTGGAAGCATTCTTTAACGGTCTTGGCAAAAAACTTAAAAAACTGGACCGAAAGAAAAACTATGCTGAATACATAAACACTGTAAGAGCAAACGCGCGGGAAATACGCAATAAAGTTCTTAAATATCTAATGGTGCGCCGCACCAGGACTGAAATTGAAAAATATTTCAGCAAAGACATAAAAGAACAAGGTCTTAAATTTCCGGATGTTAAAAAACCGGAACCGCTATTCTATGAACTCAATGACGAAGAAGACAATATTTTCAATAAAACCATCGACATGATTGCCAATAAATTCAAATATGCACGCTATAAGCCCATGCTCTATTATGAAGGCAAAATTGACCAGCTTGAAAAGCAGTCCCAGGAAAATATGGGTAAATTTATGAAAATCCTGCTTGTCAAACGGCTGGAAAGCAGTTTTTTTGCTTTTAGAAATTCAGTGGACAGATTCCTGCATTCCTATGAAATGTTCATAAAAGAGTTTGATAACGGCAATGTTTATGTAAGTAAGAAGCACACAAACAAGATATTTGAACTCCTCGAAAACGATGATGACAAAGCAGTCCAGCGATTAATAGATGAGGGCCGGGCGGAAAAATATAAGAGCAAAAATTTTAGAAAAAAATTAAGAACTGATTTACAATATGACCATGATATCCTGCTGAAAGTTAAAAAGCTCTGGCAGAAGGTAAAGCGTGACCCAAAACTCATAAAATTCATAAACGATTTGTCAGAAAATCCAGTCTTAAAAAACAATCATCTTATTATCTTTACAGAATCAAAAGAAACAGCCAATTATCTGTTTAAAAATATAAATGATGAATATCCTGGCAAGGTTCTTTTGTTTACAGGGGATTCAGGTGAGTCTGTCCGCGATAAAGTGATTGAAAACTTTGACGCCAGAGCCCGTTATCCCAAAGAAGATTATCGAATACTTGTCTCCACTGAAGTTCTGTCGGAAGGCGTTAACCTGCATCGTTCAAATGTGGTGATCAATTATGATATCCCCTGGAACCCGACCAGAATGATGCAGAGGGTGGGACGTATTAACAGGGTTGATACACCCTTTGACGTTATTCATACTTTCAATTTTTTTCCAACCAAACAATCTAATGACGAGATAAAGCTGAAAGAAGCGGCAGAAGCAAAAATCAATGCCTTTTTAACCCTGCTTGGCGGCGATGCGGAGCTTTTAACCGAAGGAGAGCCCATAGGTTCACACGAACTGTTTGACCGCTTGACTTCAAAGAAAACACTCGAAGGCGAGGATGGGGCAGAGGATAGCGAACTTAAATATCTTAATGTTATCAAGGAGATCCGGGAAAAAGGACCTGATCTTTTTGAAAAAATAAAACGCCTGCCCAAAAAAGCACGTACAGCAAAGCTTAACAATGATTTTGCGAAGTCGCTTATAACCTACTTCAGACGTGGAAAGCTGCAAAAGTTTTTCATGGCGCGAAAAACTGCAGAAGAGCTTGATTTTATGTCAGCGGCAAAACTGCTTGAAAGCCAGGTTGATGAAAAAAGGAAAAAGCTCCCTGGAGAGATTTATGATCTCCTGGATAAAAACAAGGAAGCCTTTATTATAACTACAACCAAAGAAATGATTAAGCCCCAAAAAAGAAGAGGACGCGACAGCGCCGCCAATATCCTGAGAATTCTAAAAGCAACCATGAAAAACACGCAGAAATTTACCGATGACCAGGAATTTTATCTTAAAAAGGTATTAACTCAGCTTGAAGAAGGCGGACTACCCAAACAGACAGCAAAAAATACATTAAAAGCCTTAAATGCGCTTAAAAATGAATTGATAAATCCTTTCAAGGTGCTGGCAGTGCTCCAGACATATGTACCCGAAAGGCTGCTGGAAAGCCATTATGCCGAGCAGAACCCGGCAGTATTCGGCAAACGTGAAGTCATACTCTCATTATATTTAGCAGGTGAATAGTTGCATCATGAATGCGTCAATTGCGTCAACATTTGCAGGCCATTTACCAAAGAACCCGATTTCGGTGTGATAAGCGTAAATTACAATTTGTCTGAATTGATGGAGAGAGCCGAGGACCCACAATGACTATTTCACTGGAAGAACTTCAGAGATTGATGAATGCCATGGAAGGTGAGAACCTGGAGTTCAAGGAAGCAAGAAACAGGTATCACTTCAACAAGCTTTTAAACTATTGCGCGGCGTTGGCAAACGAGGGGGGCGGCAGAGTAGTCCTTGGCATAACCGACAGGAGGCCTCGCCAGGTTATTGGGACAGGGGCCTTCTCTCAACCGGAACGTACCCGTTTGGGCTTGATTGAAAAGCTTCACCTTAGAGTAAATGTTGACGAGGTTTATCATCCGGAAGGCAGGGTTCTTGTCTTCACCGTACCTCCAAGACCAGTGGGAGTCCCCATACAGGCGGATGGTATTTACTGGACCAGACGTGGGGACAGTCTTGTACCCATGGCAGAAGAGGAGCTCCGGGAAATCTTCAATGAAATCGGTCACGATTTCTCGGCTGATTTTTGCCAGGGGACTACTCTGGATGACCTTGATTTGGAGGCAGTTGAGAACTTTCGGAAACGGTGGATTGAAAAATCAGGCAACACATCACTGGAACGACTTGATTGGAAACAACTCTTGCACGATGCGGAAGCCGTTGTAGATGGAAACGTAACATATGCAGCTCTTGTCTTGTTCGGAACACGTCAGGCCTTGGGCCGACATTTGGCCCAGGCCGAGGTAGTTTTCGAGCACCGATCGTCAGAAGCTTCCGGCCCTGCCCAGCAACGCAAGGAATACAGGGAATCTTTCTTTTCCTTCTATGACGATCTCTGGAATACTATAAATCTTCGAAATGACCTCCAGTACTATCAGGATGGGTTGTTTATATGGGATATCCCCACATTCGAAGAACGATCCGTTAGGGAAGCCATTCTCAATGCGGTGAGTCACCGCGATTATCATCTTGGCGGAAGCGTATTTGTGCGCCAATACCCGCGATACCTTATTATAGAAAGTCCGGGCGGTTTTCCTCACGGCATTACTCTTGAGAACATATTAAACCGCCAATACCCTCGTAATCGTCGCATAGCCGACCTCTTCGCCAAGTGCGGGCTCGTTGAACGTTCCGGGCAGGGCATGGACCTCATTTTTGAAGAAGCCATCCGTCGTGGCAAACTTCCTCCTGATTTCACCGGAACAGACCGCTACCAGGTAAACCTTGCGCTCCACGGACAAGTTCAGGACTCTGCCTTTGTGTTGTTTCTTGAAAAAATCAGCAGGGAACGGAATGTTTCTTTTTCCACGCAGGATTTTTTGATCCTCGACCAAGTGCATCGAGGCTTGCCGGTGCAGGATGCGCTTAAACTACGCCTCCCTTACCTTCTTGAAACTGGCGTTTTGGAACTTACGGGTCGGGGGCGCGGCGCCCGTTATGTTCTTGCCAGACGTTTTTATGCTATAACTGGCCGGAAGGGGGTCTACACCCGCATGGTCGGCCTTGACAAGGAAACGCACAAAGCGCTTTTGCTCAAACATATTCGTAACAGTAAGGCAGAAGGCGCCCGAATGGAGGAGTTTCAACAAGTTTTACCTACTCTATCTCGATTCCAGATTGTTCGACTTCTCAACGAGATGAAAGAAGCGGGCCTCATACTCAAGAAAGGTAAGACACGAACCACTCGCTGGTTTCCGGCGAATGGGGGATCTTAACATTGTGCGCTTTGATTGTGCGCGAACAAAGATGCCGCACAATCTAAAACCATGCATGAAGCTGTAATCTATTAATTACATTTGATTGCCATTGGCAATGACCGCACAATGTGAGCACAATGAATAAAGTAATAAGATTTTAAATCAGGACATACAGCAAGAGACTAATTGAATAACTCGAGGAGCCAATTTGACACCTCAAGTTGGGTGAAACAGATATGATCAGACCCAATTATAATATGCTGTTTTTACAAAATTATCTCAGATTGTATTAGGTTTAATTAGGTCAATTGATTAATTGGCCGCTAAATGACTGGGAATTGGCAGAATGAATCCAAGGAGTATCGATAAACAGCAAGCACAAGAACTTATCAAAGAAACTTTTGAAAGCTCTTTTGACAAGGTGCGTTTTACGAATTTTATCAAAAACCTTCTTAACAGAATTGATGACGCACCCTTTACCTACCAGGGGAGTTATATCCCCGATGCCTATAAACAATACATAAAAAAACTGGAGCGTATCGGCAAGTTCAGTGACGGGGAAAACCGCATTGATATTCTTGTAATAACCCTCCAGAAAGACACATCGCTTGAACGCTCCCGCACCATGCAGAGAAATTTTATCGCCTGGTACTTAAACGGCAGCCGGGGCGGGAAGATGAAAGAAGCCGCGCTTGCCGCCTTTGTATCTCCCGGCAAAGATGACTGGCGGTTCTCGCTGGTAAAGATGGATTATAAGTTTGAGCAAACGAAATCCGGCAGTATGAAAGTGAAAGAGGAGTTTACCCCTGCCCGGCGATGGTCATTCCTTGTGGGTAAAAATGAAAAAAGTCACACCGCACAAAGCCGTCTTGTGAAAATACTGGCAAATGATGAACAAGACCCGACTCTGGGAGAAATCCAAAAAGCCTTTGATATTGAAACTGTCACAAAAGAGTTTTTCATCAAATACCGTGAACTTTTCCTGCGCACCAAGGAAGAACTGGACAGAGTTGTTAAAAAAGATCCGAAAATAAAGGCCGATTTTGAGGTCAAAGGCGTTGATACTGTAAACTTTGCCAAGAAACTGCTGGGCCAGATTATATTCCTCTATTTTTTGCAGAAAAAAGGCTGGTTCGGCGTGGGCCGTGATGATGACTGGGGCACAGGCTCAAAGCATTTTCTTAGGGAACTGTTTGAGAAAAAACATGGTGATTATATCAATTTCTTCAATGACATCTTGGAGCCGCTGTTTTATGAAGCCCTGCGGACTGGTGAAGATCGTAAGTATGAAGATTACTATTACAGCCGGTTTAACTGCAAAATTCCCTTTTTAAACGGCGGCCTTTTTGATCCCATTGGCAATTACGATTGGGTGCATATTGATATTTTTCTGCCAAACAAGCTGTTTTCCAACCAAACCAAAACCAAAGAAGGTGATACAGGAACAGGCGTACTGGATGTATTTGACCGCTACAATTTTACCGTTAAAGAGGACGAACCGCTGGAAAAGGAAGTAGCCATCGATCCGGAACTTCTGGGCAAGTCTTATGAAAAATTTAACGCTATCCGGCCGGACAACTTTGCAGAATTCAAAAAAGCATTAAAAAGCGGGAAAAAAGGAGAAGAAAACAAGTTCAACAAAAAGTTCGGAGTCTATTACACCCCTCGCGAGATTGTCCACTACATGTGTCAACAGAGTTTGATTAATTATCTTGATACAGCAGTTAACGCTCATAAAGAATCAATCATTACAAAACCGGCTGTTCAAAAGAAAATATTTGGGCCTCAAATTCCTGTGCAACAAACTCTTACTTCGGATTCATATAAGCCTATTATTCCTAAAAAAGATATTGAAAAACTGATACAAATCGGCGAGCAGGTTAGTGAAAACGAAGCGATTTTTTTAGAAAAAGAACGAAAGATCAAAAAAGGGGAGCAAAAGACTACCTCTATAAAACCGACACTGCCAGAAAGCATCAGAAAAAACGCAAAACTGATTGATGATAAACTCGCAGAAATCACGGTCTGCGACCCCGCAGTTGGTTCCGGTGCATTCCCTGTTGGTATGATGAGTGAAATTGTAAAAATCAGGAATGTACTTACGCCTTTTTTGTCATTGCGAGGAGCGCAAGCGACGAAGCAATCTCAATTCGATGACAACCGCACCGTTTATAATTTCAAACGCCATTGCATTGAACATTCCCTTTACGGCGTGGACATTGACCCGGGTGCGGTGGAAATTGCCAAACTGCGGCTCTGGCTCTCGCTGGTGGTGGATGAAGATGACATTAAGAATATCAAGCCGCTGCCGAATCTGGATTATAAAATTGTATGTGGGAATTCACTGCTCGGTTATCCTTATAGGCCAAGAGGACTCGATAAAATAGAAATACTGAAAGAACATTTTTTAAACGAAACAAGACCTAAAGACAAAATCAAATTACACGAGGAAATAGATGAGGCAATATATGGATTGTATGAGAATACAAAGAAAAGCCTTGGATATCAAGTATCAATGGATTTTAACATAAACTTCTCCGAGGTGTTTCACCGTAAGGGCGGGTTTGATATAGTGATCGCCAATCCGCCGTATGGCCTATTAAATAAACGTCAGAATAAGGCCCAAACAATAGTCGTTACTCCACAGGAGTTGCACTATTATAAAACATCTACAGAATACGACCCAGCAAGAGGTGGAATGATTAATATTTTTAGATTATTTATTCTAAAAAGCATTTATTTAATTCAAAAAAGTGGAGTCCTATCCGAAATATTTCCTTTATCCTTTATTGCAGATGCAAGCGCAGCAAAGTTAAGGAAATATATTCTTAATAGATGTTCGTTACGATTAATTGAAGCTTTTCCAGAACGAGATAATATTAATAAAAGAGTTTTTGAAGAAGTAAAAATGTCAGTCTGTGTCATGGTTTTGACTGGTGATAAAGGTAATACTGACGATGATTTCTTTATTCGTATTCATTATCCTGAATCTTCCACATAGACCATCTCCCTGTTTATAACTATTTGAAAACAAACTAAATTATAATTTTATTTGTGTAGTGACAATTGCTTTTCTATTT
>JAIORG010000103.1 GCA_021108255.1 Anaerolineales bacterium
TGACCAAACCATCTTTATGGAATCATCGCCCCGGAGACGGGGCTCTCAGAGCATAATTCTCTAAAACCATCCCTGCGGACGATATTCCCCCCATACCTCACGCAGCGCGCCGGTAATCTCCCCCAGTGTGGCCTCTCCCTCCACACAATCAATCAGAAGCGGCATCAGGTTGTCGGTGCTCCGGGCAGCTTCTTGTAAATCACTCAATACTCTGTCCACACGCGAACCATCCCGCTGCTTCCGCAGCTGGGAGAGACGTTTTTTCTGTTCATTTTCCAAAGTTGGATCCACCGAAAGCAGCTCCAATGGCAAATCTTCCTCCAGTGGATAAATATTCACACCCACTTGACGAATCTCCCCTCCCTCAAGGGCAAGCTGCTGCTGGTAAGCTGCCTCCTGAATTTCTCCCTGGATGTAACCATTTTCAACGGCGACCAGCGCCCCCCCTTGCCTGTCTATCTCTTCCAGATACTTCCGGGCCTGGGATTCGATTTCATCCGTGAGTTCTTCAACCAGGTAGGATCCACCCAGGGGATCGATGGTATTGGCTGTTCCAGATTCTTCCGCCAGTATCTGCTGCGTGCGCAGGGCAATCTGGACTGCTTCCTGGGTGGGCAAACCCAGGGCTTCATCCATGCTGTTTGTGTGCAGGGATTGAGTACCGCCTAATACCGCCGCCAACGCCTGCAGCGCCACGCGGACAATATTGTTATGCGGCTGCTGGGCGGTGAGGGTTGATCCGGCGGTTTGAGTGTGAAAACGCAGCTTTACCGCATCCGGATGAGTCGCGCCAAACCTTTCACTCATCAAAGAGAACCACAATCGCCTGGCAGCTCGGAATTTAGCAATCTCCTCCAGAAAATCGTTATGGGCATTAAAGAAAAATGATAAGCGCCTGCCAAATCCGTTCACATCCAACCCGGCATCTACAGCAGCGGCCACGTAAGCGACCCCATTAGCCAGGGTAAATGCCACTTCCTGTACCGCAGTGGATCCAGCCTCCCGGATATGATATCCGGATATGCTGATGGTATTCCAGCTTGGGACTTCGGCCTGGCAGTATTGAAACAGGTCTGTGATCAACCGCATGGACGGCTGCGGAGGGAATATATAGGTTCCGCGAGCGATGTATTCTTTGAGAATATCATTCTGCACAGTACCCCTTAAGGTTTTGGGGTCTACGCCCTGTCCTTTGGCTACAGCAATATACATAGCGAGTAAAATAGCTGCCGGGGCGTTGATGGTCATGCTGGTAGAAACTTTATCAAGAGGAATGTCCTGGAAAAGCGCTTCCATATCCCGCAGTGATGAAATGGACACACCCACCTTGCCAACCTCTCCGGCAGCGAGCGGATGATCGGCATCATAACCAATCTGGGTTGGAAGATCAAAAGCTACCGAGAGCCCGGTTTGTCCCTGCTCCAGAAGGTAGCGATAGCGGCGGTTGGATTCCTCTGCGCTGGCATAGCCAGCATACTGGCGCATGGTCCACAACCGGCCGCGGTGCATGGTGGGATAAACACCCCGCGTATAGGGCTGCTCTCCGGGAAATCCCAGGCGTTCCGCGAATGGTTGATCCTCTGCCGGCAGAGCTACTCTTGGCAGAGGAATTCCGGAGCCGGTGGTAAAACTCTCTTTCCTCTCTGGAAACTTATCCAGCGCCGGTTGGAGGATATCTTCTTCCCACTTTTTGTGTTGTTCTTTTTTCTTCATATTGGGTTCCAGGTACATCTTGAGTATACCCTCAATTTTTAGGGACCAGGTCCTTTTAAAAAAACCTTAAATCCAAAGCTCCCGGAACTTTTGAAGATCCGGGAGCTTTGATTAATTAAACACAAATCTTATCTTCAACCCATTTCGCCAGAGTATAATGACATAGGTTAATCTTCAAGAAAATCAACCAAGGAACAATATCATGGAAACAAAAACCAAACAGGTTCAATTAGAATGGCTGCGCTCCCGCATGTTTGTGGGTACCGACCATCTGGGAAATTCACTTGCTATCGGTTATCAGCGGGAAGATGAACCGCATGCCCAGGGGATCAATCCCTCTGATTTATTGCTGCTGGCAGCGGCCTCCTGCTCCGCTTATGATGTGGTCCAGATCCTGGAAAAAGGGAAACAGCCACTGAAAAATCTTAAAGTAGATGTGTCTGCAGAACAAAGCCAGGAAGCGCCCTACCCTTATGTTTCACTGCACTTTAAGTACAGGATCAAAGGTGACGTGGATCCGAAAAAAATGCAGCGGGCCATGCAGCTCTCAGAAGATAAATACTGCTCGGTGCTGGCAACACTAAAGCCGGGTTTAACCTTCACCAGCGAGTATGAGATTGAAGACTGATTTGCTCGGAGAGTAAGAGCTGCCCGGCGGATTACCGGATTATTAAAGTTTAAAATGTAACACTCCATGAGAGACTTTGGGGATGAGACAAATGACAAAGATTATCATAGCCCATGAGTTATTGGAAGAAGGTATAAATAAAAGCCAGATAGCCAAACACCTCGACGTATCTCGGCAAACGATTATTCGCTGGTCACAAGCCATAGACATGCACGGCCCGAATAATTTTACAATCCACTATGAAAATTATCAATCAAAATAATCCATGAAAAAAATCCTAATCATCGATGACGATCCTGTAATCCGAAAATTAGTATCAGGTCTACTGATCAGGGAAAACTACCAAGTACTTGAAGCCACTCACGGCAAAGAAGGGCTGTCACAGTTTTCCACCTCTCCTCCGGACCTGATAATATCAGATGTTCTAATGCCTGAGATGGATGGCTACGAGTTCTGCGAGAAGATCCGATCCACTCCGCAGGGAAAATTAATTCCGATAATGCTGCTCACTGCTTTGGATTCTGTAGAACAAAAAATCAAAGGTTTTGAAGTAGGCGCAGACGATTACCTTGTCAAGCCCTTCGAACCCCAAGAGTTCTTGGTGCGAATTGCTGCCTTACTAAGGAGGAGAGAAACTGTACCGCAGATTGAAACTGCCCAAGGGAAAGCCAAGACCATCGGTGTTTTTTCTCTTAGAGGTGGCGCTGGTGTATCTTCGATCGCCGCAAATTTAGCAATTGGTTTATCCCAAATCTGGCAGCTTCCTACTGCTCTGGTTGATCTTGTGCTCGTAGCCGGTCAGAGTGCTCTTTTTCTTAACCAGCCATTAAAAAACACCTGGGCAGAAATCGCCAAGGCGCCGTTAGACGAAATCGATGATCAACTAGTCCTCAGCGCCCTTCTTCCTCATGACAGCGGTTTAAAAACCCTTGCTTCGCCCAAAAGACCTATGGAAGGAGAATTACTCAATTCCGAGATGGTATCCCGGGTTATATCAATACTCCGGCAGGTTAATGAATATGTTGTAATTGATTTTCCTCATAATTTCAGCGGTACAACCCTTGCTGGAATTGACTTAACCGATCTGATCATAATCGTTATCCAGCCGGAGATCGCATCCTTGCGTTCGGCAGCTATAGCGCTAGACACATTTGGCAACCTGGGCTACAACAAGGAAAATTTGAAAATCGTCCTCAACTGGACTTTTCCCAGGCTTGGCATCAATAACGAAGATATTGAGAAATATATTAAACGTGGCGTCGATATCACATTGCCGTATGCATCCGATGAATTGATTAAAGGGATCAATTTTGGCAATCCACCAGCTTATGTAAATCCCAATGAAACAATGGGTGCGATTTTCGAGGACCTTGCCATGGCAATCAGCAAACAAGAGCATCGCCAGAACAAACCCGAACAACCGTCAGATGCCTGGACCCGTGTTTTAGATAGATATAAACAACGAAAGAGAAAATAACCGGATAGCTGGACCAGATTCCTCGATGTCCTGAAATTCTCTGGAATTCCTATCATCCTGATCACCACTTATCTCCGATTATTCAGGGAATGTTTTAAAGCATTTCATTATTCAACCAGCATTCTAAAACTATTTTCAAGCTTTGCTTTTGGCTGCACGCCTTCATATACGATTCGTCAGGATTACTAGCTTCTGCCCCCCCCAGACCAATTGCCCATGTTTGCTAGTTTAGATATCCAGAACGGTACATTTCAGTAAACCTGCTTGTTTTGCTATTGTGAAATTCTATTCTGGTCAGCACCTGAAATTTTCACATTATTCCCCTGAAGAACCTTTCCTAATTCATGCCTAACATAATTGATTAGTGATCCTCTATTAATCTATCAATACCTAACGTAAATGACAAGCGCAACGAGCTGGAGGAGACTATAATCCAGAAACAAGGCCCCTTATTTCTGGGGCATGAAATTCATTTTAAGGAAACTTACCTCCGTTTTGGAACATGGGTTTCAGCTAATTTATGAATAGAAGGATTGCTCCTTATGTTAATTAACACTCATGACCAAAATAAATCATCCCAAACCGGTCAGGGTTTGATTGAATATGCTATTGTTATCATCCTGATTGCCGGGATCACGACAGGGGTTCTTGCGATAACGGGCACCAACGTTTCTGAAATTTATCAAAAAGCAGTCAATGCCCTGGGAAATAATCCTTCACCGTCCGCAACTCCTGATCCCTATCCTGACGATCTTGTTACAGTAAAAGTTGTTGATGCACAAGGCAAAGGCATTCAAGATTTGCGAGTATATAAATATCGAAGCAATGGCTCCTACGCAGGATTCGTTGGCGAGACAACAGCTGAAGGAATTGTTGAAATCCCAGATCTTGAATATGGCAGTTACAAATTTCGAGCCGATCAGCACGCGACTAAATTTTGGTCTGATCTGATATCCTGGCCAGATCAGCACTTTGCTTTAATTAATACAGGAGAAACGCCATTTCTGGTTAAGGTGGTTGACGAGTCCGGTATGGGAATGTCCAAAGTTCGTGTTTATGCTTATTCATCCAGCGGTTCCTGGGCAGGAGAAAAAGGAACCACAAATTCAGAAGGCGAAGCAGAGCTTTCTATGGCTGCGGGGGATTTTAAGTTTAGAGCTAAATACCTGGCGCATGCTTATTGGAGCGAGGTCGTTACAATCCCTCACGCCGATTCCGTAATTATTAACATTGAGCAACAAACATTCCCGGTCAAAGTTGTAAACGCCAAGGGAAAGGGCATCCCAGATGTGCGTGTCTCCGCTTACAGCGGATCCGGATCCTGGACAAATGAAAATGGCTATACAGACTCAAAAGGTATAGCACACCTCCAAATGGCCGAGGGAGAGTTTAAATTTCGCGCCTATTACCAGGGCCACGAACACTGGAGCAGTGTCGTAATTGTCCC
The DNA here is from genome assembly GCA_021108255.1 of Anaerolineales bacterium. Classification (GTDB taxonomy): domain Bacteria; phylum Chloroflexota; class Anaerolineae; order Anaerolineales; family UBA11858; genus B10-G9. Next base: position 5,266 of record JAIORG010000103.1, read on the forward strand.
CCAGTCAGGTTCAGCACTTATCGAAACTGGGGAGCAGTCCTTCTCGGTTAAGGTTGTAGATGAACGAGGAAAAGGCATATCTAACGTCAGGGTATATACTTACAGCAGCAGCGGCTCCTGGACTGGGGTGGATGGGACCACCAGGGGAAATGGAATCGCCAAGCTCGATTTGGCTGTGGGTGAATATATATTCAGGGCGCTCTATCAGGAACATGAGTTTTGGAGCAGTTCTACTGTGGTCCCCGGCGCTGGATCAGTGTTAATTCAAACCGGGCAGTAGTCCTTCTCTGTAAATGTTGTAGATTCCAACAGGAATGGCATCCCTAATGTGCAAATCTATGCGTATACTGATAAAGTCTCCTGGTCTGGGACAACAGCCAAAACCTGAAAAGATGATACTGCTGAATTTGATCTGTGGCAGGCAGTGAGATCAAGATAGCTATTCAATAAATAGGATGCTGATATGTCTGAAAATGAAAAACTATCAAATAAACATGATATTGACGATCAAGAAGACCTTCTAGCCGGGATTCGAGCACTGAATGAAGGAAACCAGGCATCAGCTCCATCATTCCAGAATCGCCGCTGGAGTCCAAAAGAAATCAGCTCAAGGCGAACGAATTGGCTGGTGCGAGGCTTGATTGGTATTCTTTCTATGGTGATGTTAGTTATTGGATATCTCTGGTTTCAAACGCAAGAGAGTAGAGATTTGGCTAAATTCGAAGGCGGTCCAGCAATTGAAACCTATCCTTTGCCCCCCGAACCAGTCGGCTTTCCCATTCCTGAGGATGAGGATCCACCCTTACCCGAGGAACTCGTCGCTGCAGACAATAAGGCCGATCCCGATGCTATCTCTGGACCCAACTTTCCTGAACCGCCAACACCCACGCCTACATCATTACCAGAAGGTGTCCCAGATATCCCGTCCCCGACGCCAAGTGAATAAACGTTCTACAAGAATTCAAACATATTCCCTCTTAAAATAACCCTGGTATGGAATATCGAAATAACTAGCAGATAACCTACCGCCAGGATCAGTAAATATTAGTGAAGCGCCTATGATGAAAAACAGGAATACAAATCAATGATCGAAATAGCACAATTTACTTGAAACTGTATTTCAATTATTTTATGGATCGGAATCAAACCCCTTTGCTCCATTTTTCAATAAGGCGATAGAGCTCTTTTTGAGCAAGCGGTTTGGACAAGTAATCATCCATCCCGGCTTCCAAACAACGTTCGCGATCCCCTTTCATGGCATGTGCGGTCAGGGCAATGATTGGGATATGCTGAAGCTCTTTCTCGTTCTCGCGGATGATCCTGGTCGCCTCAAACCCGTCCATTTCTGGCATCTGTATATCCATTAGAACCAGACTGTATTCTTTCTCTTGGATTGCATCCACTGCCTGGACACCATTCTTAACTACTTCTACTGAATAATTCGCCTTCTCAAGCAAAGCCACTGCCAATTTCTGATTGACCAGGTTATCTTCTGCCAACAGGATTCTAATCTTATCTTGTTTCTGATTCCTAACATGATGCTTGGTAAACAACTGCTTACTCACCACTTCCTGTTCTTGCTGACCTAATACCATTTCGATAACATCCACCAGCTGGCGTTGTTTAACTGGTTTCACCAAATAACCAGCGCATCCTTTTCCTTTTAACCGCTCAATATCTCCCAACATCCTTACCGAGGTCAGGATGATTACTTCGATCTTCTTGCCAACGTCTGATGCTTTAATTTCTTCCAGTGTTTGCTCTCCATCGAACACCGGCATCTGCATATCCAGCAGTACAATCCGGTATGGATCACCTTCTTCTTTAGCTTTTTTTAATTCCGTTACTGTCTCCAAGCCATTATCCAGTACATCAATTCTGGCATATGCTTTTTCAAGAGTCTTTTTTAAAAGAAGTCGATTTGTGTGGTTATCATCTATACCCAATATCCTCACTCCGCGCAGCGGGATCGGTATCGTCTTTGGTCGTTCAAGCATTTGTTTCTCGAAAGTTACTGTAAACCAGAATGTGCTTCCAAGGCCGAGCTCACTTTCAACACCTATTTCACCACCCATCATCATAACCAATTGCTGAGATATTGCCAATCCTAATCCGGTCCCACTAGCTTTCCTGGTAGACGAGCCGTCAACTTGCTGGAAACGTTCAAAGATTGAGCGTAATTTTCCTTCCGGGATACCAATCCCTGTGTCCCGCACCATAAATTTTAACTTCACCTGGCCCTGATCTTCTTCCTCCTGTTGAACCCGGATATTAATTTCTCCTTCCTCAGTGAATTTGATCGCATTTCCCGTCAGGTTAACCAGGACTTGTTTTAACCGCCCTGGGTCACCTCGTAATGTTGCTGGGAGATCGGGTTCAATCAAACTGACCAATTCCAGTCCCTTTGCGCTGGCACGGTTGGCCATGGTTTGAGCGACACTTTCGACGGCATTAAGCAGATCAAAGTCGATAAGATCCAATTCTAAGTGCCCTGCTTCAATCTTGGAAAAATCCAGTATATCGTTGATCACCCTCAATAAAGAATCTGCGCTTGACCGGGCAGTTTGGAGGAAATCCCGCTGCTCGGCGGTAAGATCGGTATCTAGACTCAATTCTATCATTCCTAAAACGCCGTTCAAAGGAGTGCGAATCTCATGACTCATATTAGCCAAGAATTCACTCTTGGTTTGGTCTGCTACCTCTGCTGCTTCTATTGCCAGCCTTAATTCATTTTCTCTTTCCTTCTGGCTGGTAATATCCCGGACGACGATCAATAATCTTTGTTGGTCATTGATAGTTTGTAGTTGACCCGTGATGGCAACAGGAAACCGCTCTCCATTCGCCCGGATATTTATGGTTTCGAAGGTATCTTCAACTTGATTTTCGGGAATCAGCGCCCGGGCATCTGGGGGAACCATATCCTGGAGTGTTTTAGTCAGGAATTCTTCCCGGGGCCATCCATACATCTCACAAGCGCGAACATTAACATCCAAAACCTCCCCGGAGGATGTCTCTACTAAAATGGCATCGTTTACGCCATCGAAAATGCTCCGATAGCTTAATTCGCTTTCGATAAGCTGATCTTCGATTTTTATCCTTTCCAGAAAGCTTGCTTCAATATCGTCTTCTACCCGCCCAAGATAAAACCAAAAGAACCCGAACAATAGGCTTCCGAGCACGATAGCACCAGAAGCCAGATAAGTGATGAGAGTTTTCAGTTCAGTCACCGCTTGAGTATTATTCTTCAAGATCAGTATCTGTCCAACTTCATTCTCTCCTGCATCATTTAAAGGAATTGTGCTAATCCAATAGAGTTGATCTTCAACTCGAAGAGTATCATCGTTTTCTTTCCTTTCCTCCCCCTGATTATTAATGATTGCAGATATCTGAGTCATTTCAATATCAATCGTTTGATCAATTACAACATAATTGGCTAATTGATCCCAGTCTCCTTCCCTCTCCATCATTCTCAAACCCTCTTCCCATTGCTCTCTGTTCAGCAGGGTTTTATCTATCAGGAATATCAGCTCCACCCCTAAAGTTTCACTGAGGTGGGGAGTGATGTGTTCGATTTCCTTTCCTAATTCAATGTAACCCTCAAGCACTCCGTCAAAATACCATGGTTTTACAGCTCGCAGCGTGAATGTGCCATACGGGCCAAGCTCAATACCATACTCAAATCTCTCATTCTCAAATGCGGCTGTCATTGTATAACGGTCTATGAAATCCCCATACCTGGGTGGATTGTGAACCCGCAAGAAGTTTACTCGATCCAAATCATGGAAATAAAAATGGGTTACATAATACTTGGTCTGAATATTCTCAAATAACAGTGAAGTCTGGTTTAATAAACCCTCCCGGTCTTTTTTGGACCAGGTGGACTGAATCCCTTGATCGATCTCAATAAAATCCAACAGTCCGCGCATCAACTCTGCATCTTCGGACAGCTCAAAATCGAAAAAAGGCTGTATTGCGATGATCTCTTCCTGGAAGGTTTCTTTTAGACGATTTTGATTGATCCAGGCAATTCCTGCAGATACCGACAAGAGAATCGACGGCATTACAACGGCTATTATGGAAAGAATCCGGGCTCTAATTTTTGTCTTTGCCATAAGATATCACCAAACCTTTATTCGGGTGCGCTTGATTGGAGGTAACCAGCCAGGTAACAATCCTTCATGTAATTCATCCCCTTCTTATTCTTATTTTCTCTTCAACTTGATTTTATCCTATCCGATAAGTTTCATAAACCCAAGTTCTTGACTTTTCCCCTCTAAAAAGATACAATTTCACACTACGGCCCGCTAGCTCAATTGGCAGAGCAACTGACTCTTAATCAGTAGGTTGAA
>JAIORG010000017.1 GCA_021108255.1 Anaerolineales bacterium
CGTCTATGTAATCGGCAAGTAAACGCGACTGTACTGCTCCTGCATCATCCTGGTCTGACAGGAAGCATTGCTTCTCCGCTTTTATCTTGTTTGTTTTTTTTCATTTGAAACACCAGTCTTTATAGATCTCACCGCGGGAGTACTCAAATATAACAATTTTCTACAGGTTATCCAATGACCCTGAAACCATGCTTTGTCGTTCAAGCAGGCGAAACATAATATATCCAAGTGTTATGTAAACCAGTCCGATAAGTATTTCCACACACACAAGGGAGGATATTGAAGTCCAACCAGCGCCGTCAAGCGCTGCGCGTGCTGCCATTATCCCGCGAGTCATAGGTAAGCTATAAGAGATTGGCTGGAGGAAAGCTGGCAGGGAATCAACCGGGAAGTTTGCCCCCACCAGAATAAATAGTGACAGACTTAGCGTCGATGTAATCATCCAACCATCTCGACTTACTAAAGAAACGCTTCCCAAAACAAACCCCATGCCGCTGGTTGTGAACGAAGTAATCAGCACACAAAGTAAAACCAGAAAGAAGTTGGTGTCCGATGTGTCAAGGCGAAAAATCCAGATTGCCACTGGTAGAGCGACAGCAACCGTTACAAAGCTATCCAAAATGTGGAACAGTCCTCGTCCCAAGAAAATGGGTGCCCGTGGAGCAGGGCTTCCAAGCAGGTAAGACATGGCGCCGAATCGTCGCTCATTACCCACAGTCATAGAAATTCCGCTCACTCCATTTGTGGCCGGGATAATCAGTATATTGCCTATTATGATGTAAACGGGATTGTCCAACCCAACATACTTTCCAATAAAAACAAACAACAGCATTGAAAAGAAGGTGAAACCAAACTTGCTGACTAGATAATTGAAAGGAGTGCTCCAGGCAAATAACGCCCGGTAAGCAAACCAGGCCTGAATGATATATAAGCGCAGATATCGCACAATCGAACGTATCATATTGAACTCATTTCCCCGGTCACGCGAATGTGATCATGGACTTTTCCTTCTAGCCAACGAGCTGATATCCAAAAGATGAAGGAAAGGAGCAATGCCGCACTCCATCTTTTCCAAAGGAACCCCAAATCTTGTTCGCCTAGAAGAGCGGCATAAAACGCCTCTAACGCCCAACGAATGGGAACGAGCTTAGAGATAGCTTGCATCCAATCCGGAAGAATCCAAATTGGATACATAAAGCCGCACACCAGGGCGACAGGGATCTCAAGGAATTCCACTAAAGATCCCGAAAGTCGTGACCAAGCTAGAAAATTTGCCAGAAAAACGCCAATAGCCCACATGCCAAACAGGATCACGACAAGAGACACAAGAGCTCCCAAAATATTGGTATCTGAAAGGGAGTAATTGAAAATTAATATAGCAACAACAAATGCAGCCACCATGCTCACTAGACCAGAAATGACATTCGTGAAGGTACGGATTGCCTCAACAACACCTAGTGAAGTTGGGCTGGCAACGATCAACTCCAAGGTTCCATCACGCCGGTCACGGTTAATATCAAAGGTAGATGTAAAAATAAGTCCGCTCCACATACCAAGCATGCCGCCGCCAATGACTGTATAAACCAGGTCTGGTCTTTCCTGGCCTGCGGCCTTTGAAAGAATCATGCCAACACAACTGAAAATAGCGGGTTGCATGAAGAACAGGAGTAAGGAATACAGGTTGAATATTCGGACATGTAACTGAACATTCATCTGCCGCCAAGCCAGCCGGAATAAACGTCCTGTCATGCCTTTTCCCCTTGGATAATGGAAACATAGACATCTTCCAGTGTTTGATTACGCACCTCTAACTCTAGAATTTGCTGCGAACTTAGAAACGGAGATAACAACTGCATAACTTTATCGGGTTGGGATGTGCGAACAGAAAATATCTTTTTTGGATGGGCATCAGTTATTTGCACTGTCAGGCAGCTATCAATTTTTTGGAGTTGTGCCTGTAATGAGGCAAAGTTTTTGTTCATTATTTCAATTTCAAACAAAGTGTCTCCACTAATGCGTTTTTTAAGGACAGAAGGGGTATCAAGGGCAACAATAAGCCCTTCATTGATGATGGCAATGCGATCACAAAGCTCTTCGGCTTCGGCCATGTAATGAGTCGTTAAGAGTATCGTCTTTCCTTGAGCAACGAGCTCCTTAATGGCTTTGCGTAATTCGCGTGCTCCTACAGGATCTATGCCAACAGTTGGTTCATCGAGAAAGATCAGCTCCGGGTCATGGAGCAGTGCTCGCGCCAGATGGAGGCGCTGCTGCATGCCGCTTGAATAGGTTTCTACGCGATCTTCACCGCGGTCAGCCAAGCCAACAAGCTCCAGCATTTCTGGAATTCGTTCTCGTGTAGTGGATGGCTCAAGCCCGTATAGTTCAGCAAAATACCTGAGATTGTCTACTGCGCTCAATCGGCCATATAGCCCCCTCGCCCCTCCAAAGGAAAATCCTATTCGTTCACGCACAGCCTGAGTCTGCTCGGTTACGTCAAGCCCAAATATTGAAGCTGTTCCAGCCGTAGGCAACAAAATAGTTGAGAGCATCTTTACGGTAGTTGTTTTTCCTGCTCCATTTGGTCCTAGCAAACCAAACAGCTCTCCCTTGCAAACATTAAAAGAAACATCTTCTACTGCAACAGTTGTTTTAGTTTTTCTGCTCCAGAAGCCAGCTCGTGTCGTAAATATTTTGCGCAGCTTGTTGACCTCGATAGCATAGTTATTCATCTGCTGTTTCTCCTAAAAACGCATTGGTTTTCATCATTGATTATCTCGTCTGCTGTATTATCGATCGAACGGCTATTATTGTATTGAATCTTTCCACCTCTATCTACTACTCTTGGTTTCCATCCTGAAACATCAAGTTCACAGAGATATTTTCAGTATTCTCGTGGTAGTACTGAGTATGGGTAAGATCCTTATGTTGGTGTTGTTATACCATAAGCAGTTTGTGGGTCCCATCCCAGCAAGCTATATACAGAGGATATCCTGCCAGGCGAGAAATTGTTTTGAGCCCGTGGTATGATACTGGGGAAATAAATATTTGTTGGAGAATTAATGGAGACAATTCAAAATCGGCAGCAAGCCACCGCCTGGCAGAAACGCCATAATAAACTCGCTCCCCAGGTTGGAGATCCTGCTCCGGATTTTACACTAAGCGACATTCGCGGAGAAAATACTATCCAGTTGAGCGATTTCCGGGGGAAAAAGCCTGTTGCCCTGATATTTGGTAGTTTTACCTGACCACCCTATGTTCAGGGGACCGTGAGTCTCCACAACCTTTACCAGGAATACAGCGATCAAATCCAATTCATCAAAGTCTATATCAGGGAAGCCCATCCCGTGGATGGCTGGTGGTTTGGCAAAGGCATCATGAGCACGTTGTTGAATCTATCCAGGTCAAAAGCATCCCGGAATTTGTATGACCCAAAAACCCTTGAGGAACGCCGAGCAGCAGCTGGTGATTGTGAAGAATCTCTTCAATTCGGCATCAAGACCTATGTGGACGAAATGGACGATGCCGCAAATAAAGCCTATGCTGCCTGGCCAACCCGGCTGTATCTGATCAATGTGGAGGGAACGGTCATCTACGCCGGCGGATTAGGACCTTTTGGTTTTAAGCCGGGTGTATTAAAACAAGCCATTGACGAACATATCACTGAGGAAAAAATCCCGTGAACGATCTAATCATGAATGAAGATCAAGCCCCTCTGGAAAGACGGGCAGATGAACTCCGTTTAGAGTTACTGAAAGCAGACAAAAACCAGCTGGCATTTACAACCAGCACAACTTTCGAGGAAGGAGACGGGGGCACAGGCAGTTTTACCTTTCCCTATTGGGGAAATCAAGTAGTCCTGTCCAGTGAGGATTATATTGCCAGAGATCCTGTCACACAGCGGTCACTTCCGCCCATCCACCAGGCCATGATTTTATATTATTTTTTCACCTCCAGAAGCTCTCCACCTTCCGGAGGATGGATTTCGTTTTCCGAGTTAGCTGATGGACAATTCTACAACGCGGCTTTTCAGGGATATACTGCTAAAAAAATACTCCAACATTTTAACCAGGATTATCAGGCGTTCGAAGATAAATGTCTTGAACTTAGCGGAGAAAAAATATCCTTTGGTGATGGCGCTTTTAAGTTCCGGATACTGCCGCAAGTGGCTATTCTGCTAGTTTACTGGAAAGGCGATGATGAGTTTCCGCCTTCCTATAAAATTTTATTTGAAGACACAGCAGACTATCATCTACCCACGGATGCCTGTGCAATCCTGGGAAGCATGCTGGTTGGAAAACTCCAGAATTAGTTGAGCAATCTTTAGAATACGACCAAGAATATTTTATTAGAAGGAGAAGTAAATGAAAATTGCTATCAGTGGAAAAGGCGGGGTCGGAAAAACAACCCTTGCCGCTCTCCTGGCACAACATTATGCTGATCAGGACCGGGATGTATTTGCGGTTGATGCAGACCCATCTCCCTGCCTGGCTGGCGCGCTGGGTCTTCCTGATAATCTGCGCGAAAAACTTCATCCCATTGCAGAGATGGATGTCCTGATCGAAGAGCGGACTGGCGCCAAACCAGGAGCCGCGGGTGGATTCTTTACCTTAAATCCCCGCGTGGATGATCTCCCAGAGCGTTTCAGCGTCACTCATAAAGGTGTTCGCCTGCTGGAAATGGGAAGCGTAGACCTGGGAGGGTCAGGCTGCATTTGCCCAGAGAGCGCCATGTTAAAGACTCTCTTTACCCACTTGCTGTTCAGGGACGATGAAGTATTAATAATTGACATGTATGCCGGAGTGGAGCACCTCGGCAGGGCAACTGTTGATTTTGTGGATGCCATGATTATCGTTGTAGAACCCACTCAGCGCAGTCTGGGCACCGCGGCACAAATTAAAACATTGTCCAAAGATATCGGATTGGAACGTCTGTGGTTGGTGGGAAACAAAGTCCGAACAGAAGAAGAGCTCAAGTTTCTAGAGCAGGAATCTCCCGGGCTTCCCCTTCTGGGCACACTTCCAATGGATCTGGGAGTTCTTGATGCCGACCGGCTGGGCGAGCCTGTTTATGACCATGTGCCTTCTTTGAAAGAAGCTGCCCAAAACATCGCTCAGAAATTACTGGAACCCTATCCTGGAAACAATGTAGAGGAGTAACTCTTTTATGACTATTACCATCGCTCTGGCAGGAAAAGGCGGCACAGGAAAAACTACCGTCTCTGCTATGATCATCAAATACTTAATTAAGAAGCAAAGCGCCCCCATCCTTGCCATCGACGCGGATCCGAGCGCCAACCTCAATATGGTTTTGGGTGTTGACCTTGACACCACTGTGGGAGGAATCCGGGAAGACATGTTAAAACAGGTACAGAACTCTGTGACTGCTGGCGGTGCTGCTCGCGGCAGCCTAGCAGGAGGCATGTCCAAACGTGATTACCTGGACTATGAAATCCATTCTTCGTTGATTGAGGCTGCCCGGTTTGACCTGATTGCTATGGGCCGTTCAGAGGGACCCGGTTGTTACTGCGCCGTTAACCACAACATGAGAGATATTCTGGATACTCTCAGCGAAAATTATCCCTTTGTGGTAATGGACAACGAAGCCGGAATGGAACACTTAAGCAGGAGAACGACCCAGGATGTCCATCATTTATTTGTAGTCAGTGATCCTACTATGCGTGGCATTGTGGCGGCAGAGAGAATCGTGGCATTAAAGGATGAGCTCAATATTAATGTTGAGAATACCTATTTGATTCTCAATCGTTTGCCCGGAGAAATACCTCCACCACTCCAGGAAAAAATCGATTCCATTGATGTCCCCTTCCTGGGAATAATACCCATGGATGAGGAAGTTATGAAATATGATTTTAGCGGCACTCCGCTTGTGGAGCTTGGGGACGATTCTCTGGTATATCAAGCTGTAGAGAAAATGATGGATCAAACGTTAGGGCTGTAACGGGTATTCAATAAATATTTAAATTTAGTATCTTAAAAAAAGACGGTCCCAAAAGCAAGATGAGTAAGTGATGTGGTTATTCGCCAGGTGTATAAGGATCCCCGGGCTGAGGAGAGTATAACCAAACAGGTTCTTTAAATCACCACTGGGAACTTGAGTCACAACCATCGATACAAAAAGCATAATCGACAATCTCAGGAAAACCATCTTCAAGATGGTTTTAAGTCAATCAGCCCGCGAATTTATTCGCCGGGCTAAGGAGAGCATAGCCTAAACAGTTTAAAAAAGACAGCGAGGTGATATCCAATCAGCATTCATTTCTGCTTGCCCGGCGGCTCAAGCCGCGGGCTATGATACTTAAGTCCCCCTCAAGGGGGACTTCTATGTTTTTATGTATAATAAAATATAGAAATAAATCTAAACTACCTTGAAGGGGGAAAATATGCGGGCGTCTTACACCAGGTTGTTTGTCCATCTGATCTGGGGAACCTGGAAACGCTGGGATCTAATTGATTCCGATATGGAACCAGTACTATTCAAAGTAATTCAGGCAAAATGTAGTGAAAAAGGTTGTAAAGTCATTATCGTGGGCGGTACAACCAACCATATTCATTTGTTAGTAGAACTCAGGTCAACAATCAGTGTTTCTGATTTGGTGCAATTTATTAAAGGGTCTTCATCGTATATCATTGCTCGTCAGATGCAGCCTGAAGTATTTTTCAAGTGGCAAGGAGGATACGGGGCAATAACTGTCTCCCCGCAAAATATTCCTCTTATCAAAAAATATGTTGCCTCCCAAAAAGAACACCACCAAACAGGTTCTTTAAATCACCACTGGGAACTTGAGTCACAACCATCGATACAAAAAGCATAATCGACAATCTCAGGAAAACCATCTTCAAGATGGTTTTAAGTCAATCAGCCCGCGAATTTATTCGCCGGGCTAAGGAGAGCATAGCCTAAACAGTTTAAAAAAGACAGCGAGGTGATATCCAATCAGCATTCATTTCTGCTTGCCCGGCTGGGTATTCACCTGGGGAATTGACATCACTGGTCAATTATGTAATTCAGGAGATTGCTTCGCCTAATACAAAAAAGGGTTTCGCTTTTGCAGCGAAACCCTTTTTATTTCAGAATTATTTCTTTTTTTCAGGTTTCTTTCTTGTCTTAATCAACCCCCAGTAAATCAAAGCGCCAGCAGCGCCTGCCAGGAACGTGCCGAATGCTCCCGGAGTCAGATATTTCACCATAAACGCAGAAAAAATCAGGAACACACTATACACGATACCCAGCAGCTGCCAGTTCTTTTCCGGCTGATTAATCACATAGAGCGTGAACCATCCCGTAGTAACACCAAATAAAAGTAAACCCAAAATCTGCACCAATAAACCAACAATGCCTACCGCATCGTAAAATGCACTCATTTCACAAACCCTCCTCTTGATATTATGTTTAAATGTCCTGCTAGTCGGCAGCTTCTACTGAAACTTCCGGGAAAAACTGGTGAATCGTCCCTTGCACCCACCCATTCAAGGTAGCTGTTGAGAGCGGGCAGCCGGAGCATGCCCCTCCTAATTTTATCTTAACCACATTCTCTTCAAATGAAATCAGCTCAGCAGATCCCCCATGATATTGTTCAATATAAGCACTGATACTTTCAATAAGATGTTCCATTTGCTCACTCCGAAGATCTTTTTGTACCTCTTTCATTTCCTGTATCCTCCGGATTACTTGTTATTCAAACCCTGATGGAGCAAATCAACTACCTTCTCATGTGTGCCGCGCAATCGCTGGGCAATCACGCCAGCCAGGCGGTTCAGTATCAGTATACCCGTTTTAGGATGTTCTTGACAGAGATTTTTCAGTTCTTCACCTTTCATCTGGACAAAGATACCGCGTTCTGTACAGACAGCGCTGGATGTATAACATTCACTTCCCATGGCAGCGGACCATCCAAACACATCTCCCTCATCCAATTCAGCTACTGATAAAACAGGACCATCTTCGGGGTTAAAACGAATAGATACCTTTCCTTCCAGTACAAAATAAAGAAATGTTGCCTGGTCTCCCTGATCAAAGATTCGTTGATTGGCCTCAAAGGTGACATCATCAATCAACGGATGCAGTAAATTGATTTGGTCTTCGGTAAATCCCTCTATCAGCGCAAAGCGGTTCAATAAATCCGGGTTCATTTTTTTCCTCGTAGTCTGGGCAGCAATGATTCCCCTCTATCCCCCAGGGAAGATACGCATATAGTATCCGAATGTGGTTCTACTATACTCAAAAAATAAGTTGTTTTTTAGTGGAGAAACTCACAAAAGAAGGGACAATAATCACTCTCGCCGGAATCTGACAGTTTTTTCATATTAATATCAATTAAAAAAAGAGCACCTGGGATAAACTTGGCGCTCTTCTATTTTCCCCTTTTTCTGGATTTATTAGTCACACATCATTAATTCAGCAGCCCTACGGCCAATTTCCACAGCAAAATTAGTTCCCCTGTCCCAGGGATAAACCTGGCTCATACTGGCAAAATATAATCCAGAAAGCGGTGTTTTAATCGATGGTATTTTGCTGGAATGATTCAATTCGGGAACTGGCTGGCCATATTTTGTCCGGTACAACCAGGATTTTTTTACCCAACCGGGTTCAAAATCCGGATTAATTTTCTTCAATGATGGCAAAAACACTTCCAGAAGCTCCTCTTTTGAGAGTGAAAAATATTCATGATTCGGATCGCGATAATCACCGCAATAAATGATATGGTCTCCCCCAAAATAATCAGGAGATAGATAATTGGTGTGTTCCACTACTGCCAGGAACGGAAACCCCTGATCCTTGGGAATGTTGTACCAATAATATCCATCATTTGAGAGCTGGTTATGGAGGGAAAGCGTCAGCACAATTGCGCCCAAGCTCTTTAGGTCATTTAATTCAGCATGGTAGGATTCCGGGAGGGAAGGCACCAACTTCGAGAGTAAACCCGGGGATGTTGATGCAAGTATCCTGTCAAATTTCTCCTCTGTATTATCTGTTTCGACAACCAGCTTTTCCGATATTCCCTTTACAGGCGTCGACAACCGTATATCCACACCAAGTTTTTCCAGCACTTCTGAGATATCATCCGCAAAAGCCTGAAAACCACCCTGATATGTACCTAACCTGGAGGTTCGGGCATGAATCCTGGCCCACATCCAGGCCATATTTACTTCCTTGTAGTGAGATCCAAATTTGCCCTTCATCATAGGCTCCCACATGGTTTCATAAACCTTGTCGCCAGCCCATTTTCTCATCCAGGAATCCACCGTGGTTTTTTCCATCAACTGCCAGTTTTTTGTAAACCGCAAATACAATCCGACCAGACCAAAACGGATTTTGTTTACTCCCCAACCCAGCCCGGGGTATAACAATGCCTGGATCACAGAATCGAAGGGATGCCATTTTCCATCATGCAGCATTACTGTATAAGGACGGGGGAAACGAACTTTTTCAGAAAAACCCAATTCTTCAATCAATCCCAGCATGTGTTGATCAGATTCAAACCAATGGTGGTAATACGCTT
>JAIORG010000164.1 GCA_021108255.1 Anaerolineales bacterium
GGTATTTCCAGAGGAACCTGGAGCGGTTCTACCAGGTGAGTAAAGGAAAATTTGAGCTGGGCCCACCACAGCATCCAGCTGCTGAACAATTGGGCCAGGAAAATATTTAGGCCAGCCTCGATTTCCAATTGTGCGTTTATCAGGCGTGGAATCCAGGAAGTGAATTGCAAAGCAGGGATGATCAAACCAAGGATGGCTCCGGCAGCTAGTCCTTCGAAGACCAGGGTCCAGGTTAAACTCCGGGAGATCTGTTCCTGGTCGCGGATCATTTCTAACACATCGGGTGAGAAATCTTTGTGGAGAGGAATTTCCGGCAGGGTTTCCAAACGGGTGAACATTTTCTCCAGGAGGGCTATTTTTTCCCTGCAGGCTGGGCAGGATTCCAGATGTTCCTCCACTTCTCGCGAGGAACCTGGAACCAGTGCCTGATCAAGATAGGCTTGCAGATCATCCTGTTCGGGATGCTGGTTTTTAAGTGGATTGGTTGTTAAGTTACCCATTCTTGTTTTCCTCCAGGATTTCTGCCAATTTCTGGCGTCCCCGGTAGAGATGGCTGCGTACTGTGTTCAGCGGCAGATTCAGGGCATCTGCCATTTCTTGATAGGATAAATCCTGAAAGTGGCGCAGCTCCAGGGCCATCCGGTACTGGTGCGGGAGTTCCCAGAGCGCCTGGTAGAGAGTTTGGTTCTCCTGAGAAATCTCCAAAGCTTTTTCTGGGCTGCTGTCAGGGTCTCTCTGGGGGAAATCCCGTTCATCTTCCAGCGGCACTCGGTTCAGCTCCCGGCGATTTAGTTTGTTGTAACACAGGTTCGCTGCCAGGGTGCGCATCCAAGGGCCAAAAGGGCGCTCCTGGTCATAGCTTTTTATATTATTGTAGGCTCGCAGGAACGCTTCCTGAGTGAGGTCTTCAGCATCCCGCCGGTTCCCTAGAGTACGATAGCAGACGTTGAATACTGAAGTCTGGTAGATTTGAACCAGCTCACCGAAAGCTTCCAGATCACCATCCAGCGTTCGCTTAACCAGCGTTTGATCCCCGGAAACAGCCATGTCTATATTGTAGTACAGGAAAGGAGGGGGAAAAGTTGCATCGATATAAAGGGTTTACTGAGGTTTCCTTGTCTGGGAAGGGTGGGGATGCTATAATTTTGGGGCTAGATACAGACCCCGGTAGCTCAATAGGATAGAGCGATGCTCTCCTAAAGCATAGGTTGTGGGTTCGACTCCCTCCCGGGGTACACAAAAAACCTCCTCATCATCAGATGGGGAGGTTTTTTCATATCTATATCTTATATTGAATACCTCGAACATTTTATACTAAGACCTCCGAGGTCGGACCGACCTCGGAGGTCTCTACTTTCCCAGTCGGCTTAAGAATTGATTGTTTTTTTCGCTATTTTCCGTGCTAAGAAGCATTGACAATATCTTCTTTTTCTTATATACTTAGCAGCGCTGAATATTTAGTATCCTGACTATTTTGTTCGCTAAAGAAATGCTATGACTGCACCTTTGCAAGAAAAAAATCTTTTGGAAACTGATGTCGAAGCAATTGAACGCGTCATGCTCCAATTAGGATGGGCGACTCATCGACAATTGCATCAAGAATTGGCTGAGTTCAACCTGACAGTCTCTCAATTCGCAGCGATGCGCGCTTTACAAGGATTTGATGAGGGGAGCACCATGTCTGAATTAGCCGAAGCCGCGCGCCAAATTTCTGCCACCATGACGGGGATCGTGGATCGGTTGGTTGAGAGAGAGATTATCACACGCCAACGAGACCCCGACGATCGGCGCGCGCTGCATGTCTCATTGACAGAAAAAGGCATAGTCCTGCTGGAAAAAGTCAAAGAGAAAAAACGCGTTCGGCTGCGCCACTTTCTTAAAGAACTCTCCCCCTCAGAAAGAAAAACTTTTGTCCGGTTGATTGGAAAATACTTAGATGTTGTCTATGGATAAATCTCTTCCAGCCATAAAACTACCCAACTATTTGAACCGCCGAATTACTCAATCATCTCCAGGACAGTGAAGGGGGCTTCCCCTATCATAATAGCATGCTCCTTACAGAGACATCTCTGGGGATGATAAGTAATTACTATTAAGGAGAAAAAATGCCTGAAAACTTTCGTATGTGGTTCGAAATCATATTTACCCTCAGTTATTTGATTGTTTTGTGGACGCTCGTTCTTGCCATGAAAAACCGGATGGAGGGAATATTAAAGGGGAAAGAAAAACTCGCCCGTCTTTTTTACCTGTCCTTTGGTTTGCTTGCCTTTGGAGACAGTTTTCATATTTTGGGACGTGTTGCTGCCTACGCGCTTGGAGGCTTGAATGCGCGCCCCGAAATCTTTGGTGTGCCAACAGGTATTGTCGGGATCGGCGCTTTGGCCACCTCCATCACCCTAACAATTTTCTACGCTGTCATGCTCCTTATCTGGAAAGAACGCTTTAGTAAAGAATACGGCTGGTTCGGGGTTTTCCTCTTCTCCGCTGCCTTAATTCGTCTGATCATCCTCGCTTTCCCTGGTAATAATTGGCAAAGTCCAACATCTCCTTACGATTGGGCAATTTATCGAAATATCCCCTTCTGGGTTCAAGGTTTGGGTGTGGCTTTTCTCTTTTGGCGAGGTGGACGTGCAGAGAAGGACCAACTCTATCCCAAGTTGGCATGGCTTTTCCTGCTCTCGTTCTCTTTCTACACCCCGGTGATATTTTTCGCACGGCAAATTCCTATGCTTGGGATGTTGATGCTTCCCAAAACGCTCGTTTACGGGATTGTCGCTTACGTTGTTTATAAAGATTTATTTAAAAAAGGATAGCTCACATCTCCCTTCTCTCATAAAAAGGAATCCTTATGCCTGCAAACTTCCGTATTTGGTTTGAAACCAGTTTCAATATTCTCTACCTTTCCTCTATTTGGTGGTTGGTCTTTCTCATGTACAAAAATCTCCCGAAAGTTGATGAAAAGACCTTGCCCCTCGCAGAAGTGATCGTCGCTGCCTTTGCTCTCCTTGCCTTGGGAGATAGCGGTCACGTTGGCTTTCGCATTCTCGCCCTTATCTTTGGCGGGCCAGAAAGTGCAGTTATTATTGCAGGAGAGTCCATCCGCTGGATTGGCTTAGGAACCTTAGCTACCACCGCAACGGTAACTATTTTTTATGTGCTTGTTCTCATCATCTGGAAACGACGCTTCAATAAAACATACGGCTGGTTTGGGATCTTTCTCTTCTTAATGGCAATCGTTCGTATGGTGATGACCATGCTCCCTATCAATAATTGGAACGCATCCTTCCCTGAACAACCTTGGTCAACTTATAGGAATATTCCCTTGATGATCCAAGGGTTGGGTGTTGCCTATCTGATTTTGAGAGATGCGATAAAAGAGAAAGACAAAGTTTTTACGCAAATTGGCTGTATGATTCTCGTCTCTTATACTTTCTTTATCCCCGTGATTCTCTTCGTGCAGCAAATTCCGCTAATTGGGATGCTGATGATCCCCAAAACGCTGGCTTATGTCGCGATTGCCGTGATCGCATATAAGAACCTTTTCAAGACGGAAAGCATATAGGTTGAAATAAAACAGGCAAAGGCAAAACGCCGAGAGAAATCTCGGCGTTTGTCTTTTCTCAGGCTTAGACCAAGGGTTGTTCAGTCCAATAAAACGCCATCGTAATTAAGTGGGTTATAAAAATATTGACGTGTGTCTGAGATCATGAAAGCAGGTGGGGAAGCCTTGGTTGCGGGTTCGAGACGCAACTGGGGTATGTAGCGAGATAGTTGTCGAACAACCCCCATCCCTAACCCCAAAAACGATTGGGATCAGGATTACCGGAACACTAGTGATTTTCTTCTTTTGAGTGGAAAGGCAAGAAACGCGCAGCAAGGCTGAAGCCCAGCAACCAATACGAGATCACACCTATGCCTACTGCCCACTCGGGCCAGGTTGGCAAATATGAATTGAGTTGAACGGACGGTGTGAAAGGATCATATGTAATGGAAGCGATCAAACCAGAAAAGTTGTAAGTCCAACGAAGTATGATCGCACAAATAACTGGGCCAACGGCTGCGAGTGTGAGTATTTTAAAATTACGCACGCGTTTGGATGACAGCAGCAGCGCTCCGGGTATTAAAGAAAATAAGATCTGCCCAACCCAAAAAGCAAGACTGTAAGGAGCAATTGTGTTTAATAGTTCTTTTTGAGTGGCAACTATATTATCGAAGCTGTAATAGTTGGTTACAGCCCAGTCCCAGAGGCGGATGTAAGTACAAAGTAACATCATGGCGCCAGAGATTCTTGCAACATCGTAAAGGGTTTTGTCAGCTACCAGGCCTGGACGCATAACTCGAAAGACAAACACACTGAGAAGAAACAAGAGCGCGGTTCCTCCGCCCATGGCTGAAGTGACAAACAAGATAGGCGCAGTCGGGCTAAACCATAAACCTCGACCTGAAAGTACGCCATATGTTGCCCCTAATGAAGCTTGGTGCAGCAGGGAAAGCGACAATCCGATCACTGCCAATGCTGGCCCGGCTTTGTGCAAAAAATGGGATAATTTTTTTAAGAATTCAGATATTTTCTTGAAGAAATTGTTCTTTTTAATTAGGGTATGTTCACTAAAAACAGGATGTTCCAGGATGATAGGCAGTAACTCAGCAACCAGGATGCCCAAGTAAAGAATGACGCACATTGTAATTTCCCATAGCAAGGAATGAGACTGCCAGAAAACAGCCGGATGCCAGAAGCGTAAGGGTTGCCCAAGATCGAAAAGTAATACCAGGCTGGCGGTTGAGTAACCAAGAAAGCCAAGCAGAACCGCTAATCGGCCAACGACTTCAAAGCGTTTTAGACGCAACAGATAAACGATGACACCAAAGACAAAGGCGCTGCCGCCCAGGGCAATACTGGAAAGGTCAATGCTGATCCATAAACCCCAGGGAACCTGGTCAGTCAACCCGGTTACCTGCAGGCCATAGCGTAAAACCTGGTATGCGCCTACGACGCCAAATGCAAAACCGAGACTTAGTACAGCGAACCAGATATAAAAAACATCAAACTCGCGTGAACCCAGTCGAATTTTTGGGATGCGGATGGTATTGTCCATTTACAACTCCTCTTCGCTGCTAGTGGTAACTTCAGCTTTGGGGGGGATGTAGTACACTTTTGGTTCCGTGCTTAAATCCTCACGCAGGCGAATTGGGGTTTTGGTAGAGGCCAAGATCTTGGATATCGGGCTTTCGGAATCATTTAGATCACCAAATACACGTGCTCCCGTTGGGCAAACATCCACACATGCGGGGGTGGCTGCGGCATCGATCCCGGGAACTAGACCGCGTGCCAGTCCAGAATCAATACGATGTTCGCAAAAATTGCATTTTTCCATTACACCACGTGGACGTCTTTCTACTTCTGGGTGGCCGTATTCAGGTGTGAAGGCATTGGGTTCAACATGTTTTTTCCAGTTGAAGACCCGAGCATCATAAGGGCAGGCGACTATGCAGTATCGGCAGCCAATGCACAAGTCATAATCCATGGTGACAATACCATCATCTCGAACATAAGTTGCGCCAACCGGACAGACATGCACACAAGGTGGGTGTTCGCACTGCATGCAGGGACGTGAAAGGTAAAATTCCGCTCCGGTTTTGGTTTCTTCAAGGGTAACTTTGTTATATTTCATTTCTACTGGCAGGTCATTAACAGCTTGACAAGCATAGGTGCAATAGTTGCAGCCAATGCACAGGTTAATATCTATCACCATGCCCCATTTATGCGCTCCTGGTTCTGCCCCGCTGGGATTTCTGGAGGCTTTTGTGGGCTTAGAGGCTTGCAGCATGATTAAAGCGCCAGTGGCTGAACCAGCTACGGCCATAAAACCTTTACGAGGAAGCCCTGTCTTGTTTGGTTTTTTATTCTCGTCGGTCATTTGAATCTCCTAATATTGAGAATATGTGATTTGCATATCCTTAATACCTGTTCGCTTACATCCAGCGTTGTTAAGGATGCCTGGATGCTTTTATTGATTGTTTCATCCTTAACAAAGGATTAACTTTCTTTTGTTTCTTCTTCAGCATTGACCCTTTCAGCGCTGGTGCCGGGTTCTTTTCCGGCAATGAGCCAATAAACAAGAAGGCCAATCATGATGCCAATTAAGACATAGCCCCAAGTTGAGATGTTGACGTAAGCACCAACCGCTTCTTCCTTGACCGGAGCTTCTGTCGGTTCTGGTACTGTTAAGGCGGCACCTTGGGCAGGGGAAACTAAAAGTAAGTTGTTAGCCGAGTGGATATCTCTGCCATGACATCGTGTGCAAGAATCTGACTGTATTTCAAAAGTATGACCGGTGTTTTGCTGAGTAACTTTGTGGCAATCAACACAGGTCACGCCTTTTGCAGTGTGCGTTGAATGCACTACATCGTCGGCCTTGTTTTTATGACAAGCATCACAGGAAGTGGTTCCGTCTCTCGGGACGAGTTGGATAAGCGCATGAGATTCATGACAGGATATACATGCGATCGAAAATCTTCCATTTTCGCTGTCGGTGTGTTGGCTATTTGACCAATCATGATAGTCTTCGAGGTGGCAACCACCGCAAAGATCCGCCTCAAGCGAAACGGAGTAAGCAGTATCTGGATGGGTTCCTTCGCTCTCTAATTTATGGCAAGCAACACAACCGACATCATTTTGACCATGTTTGCTATCCGTCCAGTAATGGACTTGTTCCTCGTGGCACTCGGTGCATTGATCTGATTCTGAGGAAGAAATAATAACCATGCCCAGGTTAGCAGTGGGAGGGAAATGAGATAGAGCTTGTGCCTGGCCTTCTGTGTAGCCCAGGGCGCTAAAATCTAAGCGGCTATCTTCCCCAGTATGACAGTTTAAGCAGGTTAATGCTTCTTCTGCCGGTGCGACCATGTGGGTGATTGGCCAGTACATTTGAGTTTCGATAAAATCGTAGCTGCCGCTATAAGGAGCGCCAGCGTATGTCATTCCAGCTTCAATGGCCGCATCCCACTCGAAACTTTTCCAGTAGGCTGCGGAATCGCTTCCAAATAAGTGCGGGATTACCAGGGTATTGTTATCTACATCGTAAGGCTGAATGCCCCGGAATACTTTCATCGGCCAAATGCGGGAGGCTTCATCATCTCTGCTGCCTCCTGGTGGATTGATCGTCAGGATGTTTGCGGGATCGACGGTATCTGCTAATAATGTGTAATCAACTTCACCATTAAACCAGATGTATTCCGGGACAACATTTTCTCCATATTCGAATTCACCTTTGCGGGAATCGTAAATGGTATGGCCCTCGTCATCTTTTATGATCTGGCTGTTGCCGTCTTCATCCAGGATACCTGCCTTTGACCAATCCCACCATGTCTTTGTGGCAATGCCACCACGAGCATATTCAGGGATGTGGCAGGTTTGGCAAGCGATCCGCTCAAGGTGTTGATTGAGAATTTCGTAGTTATGAGGTTCTGCGGTATGGCAGGTCTCGCAAGTCTCCTCGTCAGTAGAGTTCATTGAATAGCGAGAACCCTCAAGGTCATGTCCATCAGTATTATGGCATGTGGTACAGGAAAAGTTCAGGCCGTCGGCATCCAGGTGAACGTCAAGCGCAAAATCGGGGTTTAAGAGCGAGGAATCTAAGTCCCCATGTTTGACTGCATCAGCCCCGCCGCCATAAAAATGGCATGCGCCACAGGTATGCCGGCTGGTATCACCCACGTTTTGGGCCACATAGGATAAATCAGGTGGTTGCCAAATCGTGCCGCTCCCCGAAGGGAATTCGAGTGGTTCGTATGCTGGATGGCCAGCGGCAGTGGGGAATTTTTTATATGTTCCGGTAGTGTCGTGGCAAACCAAACAATCCACACTCTCTTCTTCTGAAAAATCAAAAGTGTCATCGGTCCAACCATAACCAACATGACAGCTTGTACAGCGAGGTTCATTGGAATCAAGAGCTATACAAAAACTATTGATCACATTTTGTTTCCCCAATATCTGTCCGGTCTCTGGGTGTTCATATTCCCAGGTCCAGTGTGTAGTACCCTGAATTTCCGCAGCCGCATTTATATGACATGATAGGCAGGCTTTAGTGACTTCAGGCCCACTTGCAAAATCTTGTTGTAAGATTTCAAATTCACTGTGGTTTACTTCGACATCAGATTTTGATGGTTCTGGCGCTGTCTCTGTTGACCCGGGTTGTTGAAGAATAGTATTTGATTGGTTGTAGGCAGCCGGGCTGGCTTGGGTGATAGTTTGCTCAGATAGCCCAAAAATGATAAGAGTTATACCTAAGATAATTCCGCCTGTGGCGAGGCCCCTTTTTTTCCGCGTAGTGATGTTCTTCATATTCCTTCTCCATTTTTTGAAACCAATATGTATTTGGATGTCACACTGAAGGGCAATAGAATTATATAGAATACCCTAAAAAGGATAGAAAAGGTTAATTAATTTACAGATTGCCTTCAATTATTCAATAGATTATTGGAAAGAAGGCCTAAATTAGGCTTTTTTGCCCCTTCTCCCTGTTTATATTAATAAAAACAGAGACCTCCGAGGTCGATCCGACCTCGGAGGTCTCTACGAATGGATGTGCGGTATTACTGAGAGTTTATCCAGTGCCTTTTTGAGAATTTAGATGGCTAATTACCTTGGAATCTTTCACTCTGATTTGCTTTTTTCTAAGAGGAGATTTCTCAACTCTTCCATTTTCGTTTCATAATATTCAAGTTTGGAAGCTGCTAAAGTGAATTCATCATCAGCTGTCGGTTTGTTGTTTGTGTATACTTCAGGAGTTATTCCAAGTTCAAGTTCTTGAACGAATAGCCTGAAATATCCCTGGATCTTTGTCCACATATAACTCGTTAAAGCAGATTCCGCCTCCAGAGCACAGGATGGTGGATCAATCTCTTTGGCTTCAGCCTCAATGACTTGCATTTCTTTTATGGTGGATTCCAGGTCTTCGGCTGGTGTTGCATCAGCTTGCTGTGCTAATTGAGTAAATCTATACATCGCATCATCAGCAGCTGCAATAAATTGTTCAATTTGTTCCACCGGACATGGATCAGTTGTTGGAGAAAGTGTTGGTGAAATAATCGATGGGGATTTTTCAGCACAGCCTGATAGAACTAAAATCATCAGTATAAAAAATGCTGTTTTCTTCACGCTTTACTCCTTTTAACAGGTTACAAGCTAATGGTGGTATGCTTTTTGTTTTGCGGCTCAACCTGGAGATATTTCCCATTATTCAAACATCGAATAATTTCCAGGAAAAAATCCCTGATATCTGCTTATATATACGTAGTTTCAACCCTGATGTTGCACTGCTATTATATAATTTTTTTTAATCCTGTAAATACGCAGCGAGGAGGTAATAGCTGATTAGCCGGAACCTGATTGAGATTGAAAGTCTGCACCTGCG
>JAIORG010000062.1 GCA_021108255.1 Anaerolineales bacterium
GCAATCTGCCCAAGTTCACTTGCCATCCCGGTATTTACCACCACACCTACACCACGTCCATAGGTGACCAATGTGCCGGTAAAAGCCATGGTTTTTCGATCACCAAGAGCTGAATCTTCTTCGAGTTCCATTTCGGCATTTTTTGTGACCGCAAATGATTCGCCGGTTAGCGCGGCTTCATCTATGCGTAAATTGACTGTTTCCAGAAGCCTGATATCTGCCGGGACAAAATTCCCGGCTTCAAGGAAGACAACATCACCCGGCACAACTTCCCGGGAAGGAATCGATTTGCGGTGTCCCTCACGCAGCACATTGGCATCGGGAGAGGCCATCTTTTTTAAAGCAGCCAGGGCTTCTTCCGCCCGCCGTTCCTGCACAACACCAAGCACTGCATTAAGCAGCACTATGGTCATGATGGCAGCTGCCTCGACCCACTCACCCAGGGCTGCAGAAATACCTGAAGCCACAATCAATAAGATGACTACAAAATTGGCAAACTGGTCATAAATCATAGACCAGATGCTGACTGGCGGAGCTTCCTGCAACTCATTTTTACCGTAGGTTTCCTGGCGTTTTTCTGCTTCCCCTTCAGAAAGACCTTGATCCCGGTTTACAGTCAGATGTCCGGTGACATCCTCCCTACTGAGCATATGCCAGGGATAATCAATCTGATTGGAAATACTGCCTGATTGTTCTTGATCTTTATTCACAAAATCTCCCCATTGAATAATTATGTGCTGTATAAAATGTCAGCTGCAAGGTTTATTCTCCAGCTGTTTCCTCTTCGGTTGGTTTTAATCCTCCCGGTACTTCTACAAAGAAATACCAGCCTGTAATAGTCTCTAACCGGTCAGATGGTTCAAATATTGGACCAATTCGGACCCCTTTTACGTTTGATGAGACCCCATAGGTATAAACCGGATAATAAAGGGGAAGCGCTGGAATCTGATCAGAAAATCTGACCTGGAAATTTTTATACAAACGTCCTCTATCCACTATATCCAGGATAATTCGAGCTTGTTCCAAATACTCGCTCGCCTGGCGGTCATTCCACATCGAATAATTTTGACCCCCGGTGGTTTGAGTTTGGTGCCAGAAAGGATATGGATCCGGATCTGTCATACTAGTCAAATTTAGATCAACCAGGGCAGCTTCATAATCCCGTTTCTCGAGTCGATCAGTGATCAATTCTTCATAGGGGAGTGCTTCCAGAATGACATTAAACCCCAAAGCTGTCCAATTTTCCTGGATTGCCTGAGCAATCAGAGTATGATGTTCATCATCAGGGAAAACCAGCGTGAGGGCTAAACGGGCTCCATCTTCATTAGTTCTTGTGGTACCTCCTTCCCCAGGATATGAATACCCCAGATCGCGGATCTTCTCAACAGCTTCTTCCGGGTTATATTCATACCGGGAGAGACCTTCCAAATAAGCCCAGGTTTTCGGGAATATGGGTCCATCTGCAATGATAGCTTGACCTTGATTGACGTAATCAACCAAATACTGCCGGTTTATCCCCTGCATGAGCGCTTTTCTCATTTCAACATCCTGGAAAAACGGAACTTTCGGATTGTCCAGGTTTAATAAAACCAGGGTCATTTGAGGCAGCCGGCTTGTGTACAAGTTCAGACTCTGATCCTCAAGAGCTCCCTCCAAAATCTCAGGTGCGATTTCTCCTATTCCTTGAATCTCTCCTGCTGTGTATGCCTCCCAAACAGCCGTGTAATCCGTAAAGTAATGAAATTCGACCTGATCAAAAAACACCTCTTCGCCGTAATAATCAGGGTTTTTCTCAAGGGCGACTCCCAAGATTTGACTATCTGTCAGGATCAACCTCTCAAATTTAAAGGGGCCGGATCCAATCGGCTGGAGGTTAAACGGGGCATCAACAATTTCCTGAGCTGTAAGTCCGTTCAGGTGATGGGCAGGCAAAATGCCAAAATCAAGGTAACTCAAAAAAGGCGCAAATGCTTCCGGAAGCCTGAATTGTATTGTCCGCTCATCCAGTTCTTCTACTTCAATCTCCTGCCAGAAGGTTGCCAGATCTTCCGGAACTGGAAAATCAGGATCCTTCAGCAAATTAACTGTGAATACTACATCGGCGCTTGAGACCGGCTCACCGTCGTGCCAGAATGCATCTGTGCGCAGCGAGAAATTATATACATCTCCATTCCTGGAGATTCCCCAGGAATTAGATAAATCTGGTTGGGGAAGGCCGGTGCTGTCGAATTGAATTAAACCGCTGAATAACAAACTAGCGGGATCCTGATCTGGAGGGTTAAATACTGCCAGAAGAGGGTTCAGGCGCATCAGAGAACCTACGATCCCTTCCTTGAATATACCTCCCCCAATAGGTTCCGGGGCCTCAACCAGGACCGGTTCAGCTTGCTGACCCCACAACACAACCGCAATCACTACTAAGGCCATAACTATGATCAATATTTGCCAGCGCAGTTTTTTAATTAATTTCATGGGTTTGTCCTGCGTTATTTGATTAGTCTATTCCCCCTGCCTATAAATGTAACCGGAAAATATGGGAATCCATATTTTCCGGTAATCTTTTATCATCTGAGCTTTTCCTGAATCAAGCCAGGCAGTAACTTAACCTGTTACAATTACTGTTGCAATTGCCAATCCAAAAAACAAAAAACTGAGTCCGATAGTGACCCGAAATAAAGTCTTCTCAATACCCCGTCGGGCAGAGAAAACGCCTCCGGTATCCCCTCCGGTTAAACCGCCCAGACCCGCTCCCTTGCTCTGGAGAATCACACTGGCAACCAGGGCAATGGATGTGATAATTAAACCGATGTCCAGATATACTGACACAAAAACCTCCCAGATCAGCCGGAAAATTGGTACGAATTTCCAATTCTGCCGATCATTCTACTTAACCTTGCTTCTATTCTGATTACAAGCAGGGCGATTATACCTTCTTTACAGGGAGAACGTCAAGAAGCACCTCCTGCAGGGATAAACTACAAGGTAAATAGTTCATTATCAATATACAATAACTCCAACTAACAAAAAGGGAAATATGCCTGAAATTGCAGTAAATTTACACATGCATACTCGCTATTCCGATGGTTCCGGAAGCCATCAAGACATTGCTGATGCTGCCCTGGAAGCCGGACTGGATGCGGTAATCGTTACCGATCATAACCTATTGGTTTTGGAACACGAAGGCTATTATGCCAAAGGTGATCAAAAAGTTCTCCTGTTGGTGGGAGAGGAAATCCACGACCAGGAAAGAGTTCCTCAGAAAAACCACCTTCTGGTTTTTGGCGTTGATCAAGAACTTGCCGGCGAAGCAAAAAATCCCCAGCAATTGATAAACAAGGTTCAAAAAGCTGGTGGATTATCTTTCCTTGCCCATCCTGTAGATCCGGCAGCTCCCCTGTTCAACCAAAGTGATTACTCCTGGGAAAATTGGGATATCTCCGGGTATACTGGCATAGAGCTGTGGAATGGATTTTCTGAGTTCAAAACCCGGCTGAACAGCAAAATAGAAGCCGTGTTTTGTGCCTACCTTCCAAAGCACATAGCCAGGGGTCCAATCCCGGAAACGCTGAATATCTGGGATAGTTTAACAGCCGAGGGCCAGAAGGTTGTCGCCATCGGCGGCTCCGATGCTCATGCCATGCCTGCCAGCCTGGGACCGTTTAAACGAACCTTGTTCCCTTATCTCTTTCACTTCAAAGGGATAAATACCCACTTGATCATTCCCTCACCTCTTACAGGAAATTTGACCCCGGACAAGAAGACGATTCTAGAGGCACTCGATCAGGGTCATGCCTTTGTCGGCTACGATCTACCGCATCCAACCAGAGGGTTCCAATTTAAGGGATCGGGCGGGCACGGCTCTGCCATCATGGGAGATGAAATCTCTCTCAAAGACGGGGTTACCCTGCAGATCACTCTACCGCTAAAAGCTGAGTGTGTCTTAATAAAAGACGGTCAACCAGTGAAAACCTGGATGGATCGAGAGATATGCTCGTACACTGCCACTCAACCCGGGGTTTACCGGGTAGAAGTATACTTGCCTTATAAAGGATTGCGGCGGGGTTGGATATTCAGCAATCCCATATACATTCGTCACTAAGGAAAAATATGGACTTCAAGCTTCAAGCTCCTTTCCAGCCCATGGGCGACCAGCCCCAGGCAATAAAAAAACTCATCCAGGGAATCCAAAATGGTGAGCAGCACCAGGTTCTCCTGGGAGCTACTGGAACAGGAAAAACCTATACCATTGCAAATATTATTGAAAAAATGCAAATGCCTGCCCTGGTAATGGCCCACAATAAAACCCTGGCAGCCCAGCTGTACGCGGAGTTTAAATCCTTCTTTCCTGAAAATGCGGTGGAATACTTCGTCAGTTATTATGATTATTACCAGCCGGAAGCCTATATCCCTCATCATGATCTCTTTATTGAAAAAGAGACCGATATCAACGAGGAAATCGAACGCTTACGCCTGGCAGCGACAACAGCCTTGATGTCCAGAAAAGACGTCATCATCGTCGCCTCCGTTTCCTGTATTTATGGGCTTGGTAACCCGGAAGCATACGGAAGTGTGGTCATCGAACTAAAAATGGGGAATATCTACCGCCGTAACGCTCTGCTGCGTCAGTTAATCGAGGGGCAATATACCAGGAACGATATCGATCTCAAGCCAGGTTCATTCCGCGTTCGGGGAGATACCCTGGAAATTGCGCCCGCTTATGATGATCAATATGTCTACCGGATTTCTTTTTTTGGTGATGAGGTAGAAAGAATAACCAAAATACACCGGGTAACCGCGGAGATCCTGGAAGAAATCAAAGAGGTTAGTATTTTCCCTGCCAAACACTTTATTACTGAAGAGGAAAAGTTACGCCAGGCAATCGTGGATATTGAGGAAGAACTGGACGGGCAAATTATCTATTTTAATAAACACGGGAAACTTCTGGAAGCGCAGCGGATTGAACAGCGCTGCAAGTATGATTTGGAGATGCTGCGGGAAATCGGCTATTGCTCAGGAATCGAAAATTACTCCCGCCATCTGGATCAACGCCCTCCCCGGTCCGCTCCCTGGACAATGATGGATTACCTTCCCCAGGATTATCTTTTGATCCTGGATGAATCTCATATGACTGTTCCCCAAATACGGGGCATGTTTAATGGAGATCAATCCAGAAAAGCAACCCTGGTCGAATATGGTTTCCGGTTACCATCAGCTCTCGATAACCGGCCTCTCAAGTTCGAGGAATTTGAAGGGAAAATGGGCTATACGATTTATACGTCTGCCACCCCAGGACCTTACGAATTGGGCAAAGTAGAAAAGGTTATTGACCAGGTTATTCGGCCGACCGGGTTAATTGATCCTGAAGTTGATGTCCGCCCCATCGAAGGACAGGTAGATGACCTGATCGGTGAAATCTATCAACGCACAGAACGGAGTGAACGAGTTCTGGTTACTACGCTGACAAAACGGATGGCTGAAGATTTATCGACCTATCTGGAAGAAAGCGGAATAAAAGTGCATTACCTGCACTCAGAAATCAACACTCTGGAACGGGTCAGCATCCTGCGTGATTTAAGAATGGGTGTATTTGATGTGATTGTGGGGATTAACCTTCTCCGGGAAGGTCTTGACCTGCCGGAGGTTTCCCTGGTAGCCATCCTGGATGCGGATAAGGCTGGATTTTTACGCTCGGACACAGCTTTAATCCAAACCATCGGCCGGGCTTCCCGCCACCTGCAGGGCAAGGTTATCATGTACGCCGATAAAATCACCCCGGCCATGCAGACTGCTCTGGATGAAACTGAACGGCGGAGGGAGAAGCAAACTAAACACAACCGGGAACACGGCATCCAGCCGGAAAGCATTAAAAAATCCATCACAGATATCACAGAACGGGTAAAGAAGAAAGCAATTGCTGAAGCAGGAGGAGATTATAAAGCCGGGGGAGCACAAGCAATCCCTCTGCCGGAGCTCAAGAGTATCATCGAGGAATTGGAAAAACAGATGCTCGTGGCTGCAGAAAACCTGGAATTCGAAACCGCAGCAGGGTTACGGGATCGGATCTTCGAACTTCGGGAACTCCTGGCGCTTCAATCAGATCTGAAACCCTGGGAAAAGATCAACCTGCTGGCAGGAAAATAATCAGGGGAAAGAAATCCTCAATCCTTCAGGATTCCGGGAAGGTTCTTTTTAATGTAGTGAGTAAAGGTTTGGGGGAATTGGTTCAATTCATCCGCCGGGTGAAATTGCTCGCAGATCAACGTCCAATTCTCTTCATTGAAAGGGGGAAAGGTTGTATCTGCCTCCAGGGTGCATTGTACCCTGGTCAGGTAAAGATGATCAGCAATAACCAGGGCTTCGGAAAACACTTCGGCACCCCCGATCACAAACAACTCTCTCTCACCAGCATCCATTGCCATCTGGAAAGATTCCTGGAGGGACCGCGCTGTTTGGCAGCCCTCCGCCTGAAATTCAGGATCCCTGGAAAGCACAATCATTTTTCTACCTGGAAGGGGAGAGCCAATCGATTCGTACGTTCGTCTGCCCATTACCAGGTGATGTCCCATGGTAAGGGCTTTAAATCGTTTTAAGTCCGACGGTAAATGCCAGGGGATGGCTTTATTTAGTCCAATCCCGTCCCCTTCATCTGCTGCTACAATAATGGAAATTATCATACCGATACCCTGGCTTTTATATGCGGATGCGCCTGATAGTTCTGAAGGGTAAAATCGCTATAAGAAAACTCAAATATTGAATTGACATCCGGGTTGAGGATCATTTTCGGCAGCGGATAGGGTTTTCTGCTTAACTGCAGCTTCGCTTTTTCTAAATGGTCCAGGTATAGATGGGTATCACCCAGTGTGTGTACAAAATCCCCGGGCTCCAAATCACAGACCTGGGCAACCATCAGGGTTAATAAAGCATAGGACGCGATATTAAAAGGGACGCCTAAAAACACATCCGCTGAACGTTGATAAAGCTGGCAGGATAATTTGCCTCCGGCGACATAAAACTGAAACAGCAAATGACAGGGAGGCAGTGCCATCTTCTCCAGCTCCCCGACATTCCAGGCGCTAACCAGGATCCTGCGGGAATCCGGCTGGGTTTTGATTTGCTCCACAGCACTAGAAATCTGATCAATTACCCGACCGTCAGAAGATTTCCAGGAACGCCACTGAGCCCCATATACCGGACCCAGCTCACCTGATTCGTCTGCCCAGGCATTCCAAATACTGACCCCGTTTTCCTGCAGAGACCGGATATTGGTTTCCCCTTGAAGGAACCAAAGTAATTCATAGATGATGGATTTTAAGTGGAGTTTTTTGGTAGTCAGGACTGGAAATCCATCCTGCAGATTGAACCGCATCTGATGGCCAAAAACAGACCGGGTGCCTGTACCTGTCCGGTCTCCTTTTTCTACTCCCTGATCCAGAATATGCTGCATTAAATCCAGGTATTGCTTCATAATTGCCTCATTAAAATTAAATCACGGAAACAGATGTTTCCATTAATCTCGTATAGAAGACCACCGAATGATTATGGCGGGGTTGTTCCAAAATAAATTTCGTCATAATATAAATGGGTTAAGGTTCCGGTCGTATTTGTTAAACACTGCTGAAGTCCCAAGCGAATAGAGCCCACATCTGCAGTGGTCTCGGCTAAGATCCCAAAACTTACCGCTTTCCAGATATTTGGTTCCAGGTCTACACATCCTGAAGTTTGGCTGTTGAAATGAGTTCCAGAATCATCCCTGAATTCAGCAGTAATAAACGCATCAGCGCCATCCGGGCTCATCGCCCAGACCTGGAATATGTGCCATTCTCCTTGGCTGATTTGAATTGGCTCAACGGTAAACCATCCAGGGAATCCCTGATTGGCCGGTTCTGTCGCACTTAATAACAGGGAAAACTCCCCAATTTTGGATTGCTCAGAAGTCCATTTTGCCACCACATTTGTATTTCTGGTTTCGATTTCCCAGTGGGGATCCGTACTTTCCGGGTTATTTTCAAATGAATCGTTAGCCAGAAGATTGCCAGCGACGGGAGGTAATTCCTCGGTTGGCTGAGGCACTTCTTCAGTTGAAGTGGGCAGGATTACGGGTTCGGCAGCGGCGAAAATTTTCCCTTCACAGGAAAACGGATCCCAATCCTCCATTGAAAACTTCCCCTCTTCCCAGCGCAGCAGCATGGAAATCAGGTCATCCGGGTTCCCCCGGCAGGTATCATCAAATCCTGCATCCACTTGAGCCTGCTCAATGGTTAATCGCTGTGTCTCAATGTCCTCCTCACTCATCCCTGATTCCAGTAATTGTTCAACAGCTTCTTCAGATATGGAAACTAAAATTTCGTCGGTCTTAAGGGTAAAAACACAGTTCTCTTCCTCATTTCCGACAATTTGGATTAAAAGACTGTTTAATATTTCAGTCCCCGCAAAGTCTATCTGTTGCTGAAAGTTGTAAGTGGATTTCTGGCAAGAAACAACAGCACCATTAAAACATTCCAGATCCAAACCGCAATCGAGCACCTCCGGTGAGGGCGTCAGTTCTGGTTCGGTTGGCTCTTCGGGTATTGGAGAACTCTCAACCTTTTGAGGTTCCTCTCCACTAGATTCTTGAGAAAAAAATGCTGGCAGGGTACAGGAAACACTAATAAATATAGCTGCTATTAAACAAGAGATTTTAATCCAGCGATTCATAGTTTCTCCTTTGAATGACAATACTCTCGTCTCACATCTTATGATAGCTTATCATACTTCCGGATCAGTTTCTAAACGAGATGATCTGATAAGATATAGGGCAGATAGATTAATTACCTTGAGAGTTTATGATGATTGCTAATAATGTCACCCGTCTTCTCGATAACAGGAAGATCAACTACAAGGCTTTCGAACTTCCCCGTCAAAAACTCGGCGCTGAAGGTACTGCCAGTTTGCTCAATGTGCCGCTGTCCATCATCTTTAAAAGCATTGTAGTTGAGCGGGTAACCCCGGGAAAACCCATTCTGGCTGTTGTGCCGGGTGACAAAGAAGTCAACCTGAAAGCGCTGGCAAAAGTTGTAGGTGAGAAAAAAGTAATCGCGGCCACTCAAAAGAATGCAGAAAGGCTGACAAAACTTCAAGCCGGCGGGATATCTCCGTTAGCTCTCATCAACCGTGGATTTGAAATTATTATTGACGATTCTGTCTTGGACCAGGAAACGGTCCATATATCCGGAGGTGAACTCGGAGTCAATATCCGTCTTCGTTCTCAGGACCTGGTGGACTTAACCCGGGCAGCGGCGGCAAAGATCAGCCGGGAATAA
>JAIORG010000249.1 GCA_021108255.1 Anaerolineales bacterium
AGGCAATTGGAAATGCCGTACACTTCCATTCCGATATAAGTATGATCAAGGGCTTTAATGAGCCCTGCTCCGAGCAGGATATCCAGCTCGTAAACTCCCTGGCCAGCCACATAGAGATCTTTTTTCCCCTGGCGGACTATTTCGTTGACCAGGGATTGCGGGCAGCGCACAGTGCCGTAAAGCTCAGTGCCGATGTAATCTCCATCATGGATAAATTTCCCAACGGCTTCCGCTTCCGTCATACGTTTATCGATTAATCCGCGGGGTTTTGTTCTGTTGTGTTCCCGGAAACTGTTGAGATCAGGGGGTTGGAGCATTTTTCCCTTTCCGGAAGTGATCACCTTCATATTTATCCTCCTGAGCTTATTGTTTTGCACTGATATCAGGATTTTATTTTGAGAAGGAGTTTTGTGACTTCTTCTCCGGGATTGTCGGTCTGCTTAACCGTGTAAATTTGGCGCAGCCAGGAAGGATAAACCGTTCTCGGTTAGTGCCTGGGCTGTTTTGTTTAATGAGATGAATTTATCATGGAAATTTCCAGTCAGAGCGTCCCAGTCTCCAGTTTCCATGATCTCTTCTTTGTCGCGGAAGTAGTCCAGAATATCTGATGGGTGATCTCTGGTTTGGTCAATTTCTGGGTCCGCGCCCTCGTGTTTGGCGGAGATATTTGCTACATGATCGGCAATTTCAATCAATTCATCGCGGCGGTTGTATGGCTGGAGAACAATGCTTTTGTAGGTTTCTGTGATGTGGTGCTCAAAGCGGACAATATCTTCAAAACCAAAATCCTTGCGGAACTGGGCAGTCAACTCCATGCTCTGGTTGTCAATAGAATTGCTCCAGTTAAATCCAATCAGGGGGGAGGTGCCGTCATCCCGGGTGAAAAGTTTTGCGCCCAACAAAGTCCAGAGGGCTGCATAGGGATTATCATTGCCCATATATACGGAGATCTTAAACTCGTTATCCACTCCCAGTCTGTGAAGCAAGTAGCCCAGAAACACCGTGCCGGGATTGATGTTCAGTACCTGGCGGATGCCGTAGGTTGTGTAGTAGTAGAGGAATTCATCCAGCCACTTTAAAGCATGTTTGTTAGGCTGTCCCACTCCGCCGAAATACCCCGTGATGGTTGCCGGACCGCCGAGGTGGATGTTAGAGCCGTCTGTCCCCTTTGTGTCCAGTGTTTCAACATAACTTGTGCCGAAAATCTGCATCGCTGCAGCAAATGCCGCCAGATCGCCATCCTCTTCCTGTTCTTTCATTTTTCGGACCCGGATAAACCGCCCCGGCATCAGCATTTGATTTTCGATGGCGGATTCGGCAATCATCCGTACATAAGGAAAATATTGGCAGGCGCTGATTTCTAAGGTAACTGCGAAATCATCAGCAAAAACCATTTCATCAGCTTTCTCGCCAAGGATTTTTTTTCTGTAGTCCTTAACGCTGATAAAAGCACCCTTGTCGCGCTGTTCCTGCAACCATTCAAGATCTTCAAGGTGGTTGGGGCTGGTTTTTTTAACAAGAGCCAGCAAGTTTTCCAGTTTTCTGGCTTCATTGGCTTTGGCGTTGATTTCCTCCGGGGTGCCGTATTTAGCCACAACCTCCAGGAAATCACTAATTACCTCCATCTCCGGGTTTAGTAAGATTTCGTTAATTGCGTCCAGTTTATCAGAGGTTATTTTCAGTCTATTCTGCATGTCGGTCATAGTTTGCTCCTGTTTTTTTGGTTTGGGTGATCTGTATTCAGTAAGTAGTAAATGGTAAGTAGCAACAAGTATTCAGTTATCAGTATACAGTAATCAGTTGTCGTAAACCCCCATTATTAATGTTGGGGATAGGTAAGTGAAGAGTCATCTTCCTTAAGTTGAGGGTTCATTTTGTCCACAAAATGCATCGGCTTTGGAAATCATGCCGCCAATCATGCGACCGATTTCGCGGCATTCCTCAGTCAATCGTTGCTTATTTTCTTGGGAGAGATAGCCGCAATCGTATGCAATATCTATCCAGTGTTCCGTTTCATTCACTTCAGCATCGGAATCGGTTAATTTGCTGATGAAATGTTTTTTGTAAAAACGTTTTGCCCAAGCCTCCGCGATTTGCGCTCCAATGGAGCGGGATGATCTCCTGATCTGGCTCATCAGCGAATAAGACTCATCTGACGGGAAATCTTTTGATAGTCGGTAAATTTCTCGGGACAGATCCCGTGCTTTATTGTATATCAACAAGTCCTTGTAGCTGTCCACATAAGGAAGCTTACTCGTCATTGTTACAACTAACCCCCTTTCTTCGCCAAAACAGTGAAGACTGATCACTGAATACTGAACACTGATTACTAACTACAATTTACTACTTACTATTTACAGTAACTCCTGCAGCTGTTCAAACTCGTCATCACTAATAGTGAACCAGTTCTCTTTCTTGGGGAATGTTTTGTCTTTGACTTCCTTGTTATATTGGATAAGGCCGTTCTGGAGGACTTCCCCGGCGTTGCCGTACACTTTGGCCATCTTGGGCGTGAACTTTGGATAGAGACCAAACATATCGTGGAAAATCAGCAGCTGTCCATGGGCGTCCGGCCCGGATCCCAGGCTCATGATCAGACAATTCTGAGCACGTTCAGTGATAATCTTTGTCACCCGGTCTGGAACCATTTCCAAAAGGATGCAGAATGCGCCTGCTTCTTCAAGAGCTTTGGCATCATCGATGATTTCTTTTGCCTGGCTTGCCCCTCGGCCTTGTACCCGGAATCCACCCAGGGCAGCTACGCTTTGTGGAGTTAGCCCCAGGTGCCCAACTGCCGGTATCCCAGCAGCGACGATTGCGCTCATGCGGTCTGCCATTACGTGTCCCCCTTCCAGCTTGATCGCGTCACAGCTGGCTTCGGCCATGAAGCGGCCCGCGTTTAATACTGCTGACTCGGTGCTAGCCTGATAAGACATGTACGGCATATCCCCAACCAGAAATGCTGTTGGAGCGCCGCGCCGAACTGCCTGGGTATGGCGGATCATATCATCCATGGTCACAGGAAGGGTTCCGTCATAACCAAGCATAGTCATTCCCAGGCTGTCGCCAACAAGCAGCATATCCATACCTGCTTCTTCCTGGAAATATGCGGTTGGGTAATCATAGCAGGTTAACCAGGAAATTGGTTCAGCCTTCGCGGCTTTGTCAAACAGGGTGCGGATGGTAATTTTTTTGCGGTCGGACATGAGATTTCCTCCAGTAGATTTAGTAGGGCGTAGGTTTTGTTTCCGAGCCTTATTTAAGAAGGTCAGCTATAAAAACATAATTATCTTCAGGGTAGGATTTGTGTGGAATTGTGTCCAGCCTGAGCTGGGTAACCTTTGTTCCTTAATCCAGGCATTGATCCGGAAGGAGGAGACACAATTGAGGTTTTTTGTTCGGTCTAGATTCATGAGATATCCAGGTTAAACAAAATGGTGAAGAGACAGTTTCAATATTATGTCCATTATAACCCTCTATCACCATCATCTCACAAGTAACAAATTTCCATTTTCTTCATATTTGCTAAATGTTCGAGAAATTGAAATTTGAGCCATGGCTGCACTTGGAATTCATAGTTCTGAAGATGGTGATAAAAATAACTTGCTAAGCTTTGCTTTATTCGTCATAATATTTTTAGTATATCGAGTTGTGCCAATAGAAGATCTCCATTGATTTTCACAATCTGTAGTGTTTGATTTCTCATTAACAAAGGGAGTTGTATATGACTGCAAAAATTATTGATGGCCGCGCTGTCGCCCAGGAAGTCCGGGATGCAGTGGCTGCTGACGTTGCCGCCATGGTGGCGGAAGGAAAAAATCCTCCCGGATTGGCTACAGTCCTGGTGGGAGAAAACCCTGCTTCTCAGATTTATGTGCGGATGAAACATAAAGCTTGTGAGAAGGCCGGGATTCGATCCATTGGTCATGTCCTTCCCGTAACTGCCTCCCAGGTAGAAGTGGAAGAGATGGTTAAGAAACTGAATGACGATCCCGAAGTGCATGGGATTTTGGTTCAGCTTCCATTGCCGGATGGACTTGACGATGAAAGTGTTCTCCGCACGATCAGCATCGATAAAGATGTAGATGGATTTCATCCCCTTAATATCGGCCGTTTAGCCCAGAAAGGCCGTGAGCCGCAGTTTGTGCCGGCAACCCCGGATGGCGTCCTGTATTTGTTGAAGAACGCCGGTGTAGTTCTGGAAGGAGCTAATGCTGTTGTTCTCGGACGTTCATTTATTGTCGGTATGCCAGCCGCTTTGCTGCTGATAAAGGAAAATGCTACTGTTACCATCTGCCACTCCCGCACCCGCGACCTGAAAGAAAAATGTGCTGAAGCGGATGTGCTAATTGCCGCTGTTGGGCGGGCTGAAATGGTAAAGGGCGATTGGATCAAACCTGGCGCTGCAGTTATTGATGTGGGCACCAACCGCGTGGACGATGACAGTATTGAACGCGGATACCGCCTGGTAGGCGATGTGGATTTCGAGGAAGCCCTGGAGGTTGCCGGATACCTCACCCCGGTTCCCGGTGGGGTTGGTCCGATGACAATTGCTATGCTGCTGCGCAATACTGTCCGCGCCGCAAAACTTGCTAACGGGAATTAGGATTTCCCTTGTTTCTAATTTTGTAAATTTAGTTTATTAAGGAGAGAGATGATGACTTTTGAGAAGAAGCCCGTAACCCCGTCTCCACTGGAGCTGTTGGATCCGGTTCCTTCGGATATCGATATCGCTCATGCTGCGGTTATTAAACCTATCAAGCAGCTTGCTGACGAAATTGGCCTACTGGATGATGAACTTGAAATGTATGGAAAATATAAAGCTAAAGTTACCCTTGATGTTCTGGATAGGCTGAAGGATGTTCCAGACGGAAAATACATTGATGTTACCGCCATTACTCCGACTCCGCTTGGGGAAGGAAAGACCACAACTACAGTTGGATTAAGCCAGGCCTTGGGCGCGCATCTGGGAAAGAGCTTATTTACCTGCATCCGTCAACCCAGCCAGGGGCCGACCTTTGGAATCAAAGGCGGCGCGGCTGGTGGTGGATACAGCCAGGTAATTCCAATGGAGGATTTTAACCTCCACCTGACAGGGGATATTCATGCCATCACAGCAGCCAACAATCTGGTGGCTGCTGCACTTGATTCCCGCATGTACCATGAAAGCCGGCAGTCAGATGAGGCGCTTTTCCGCCGTCTCTGCCCGCCCGATAATAATGGCAAACGGGAGTTTGCG
Organism: Anaerolineales bacterium; assembly: GCA_021108255.1. GTDB lineage: Bacteria > Chloroflexota > Anaerolineae > Anaerolineales > UBA11858 > B10-G9. The sequence continues at coordinate 5,240 of JAIORG010000249.1, forward strand.
CCGATCATGTTCAGAAGGCTTAAGAAACTAGGCATCGATAAAACCAATCCGGATGACCTGACCGAAGAAGAATACAGCAAATTTGTCCGGCTGGACGTGGATCCAGAGACCATCACCTGGCGCCGGATAGTTGATACCAATGACCGCCATTTGCGTGAAATCGAAATCGGTATCGGTCCGAAAGAGGGAGGACACTCCCGAAGAACCGGGTTTGATATCGCAGTTGCAAGTGAAATCATGGCCATCCTGGCACTGACTACCGATTTGGCGGATATGAGGGAGCGTTTTGGACGGGCAGTTGTTGCAACCAGCAAAGCTGGAGATACTGTCACCATGGATGACCTGGGTGTCGCCGGCGCGGTTACTGTCCTTATGAAAGACGCCATTAAACCAACGCTGATGCAAACCGTGGAAGGTACACCGGCCCTGGTTCATGCTGGTCCATTTGCCAATATTGCCCATGGCAACAGCTCCATTATCGCTGATAAAATCGCCCTGAAATTAGCGGACTACGTGCTTACGGAATCTGGATTTGGCGCCGATATCGGGATGGAGAAATTCTTTGACATCAAATGCCGCTACTCAGGATTAATCCCTAACGTAGTAGTCCTGGTTGCCACAGTCCGCGCATTAAAGATGCATGGTGGCGGCCCTAAAGTTACCGCCGGCGCTCCGTTGGATGCGGCCTATACCACCGAAAACCTGGAGTTACTGGAAAAAGGATTGGTCAACCTTGAAGTGCATATTGAAAATGCACTCAAATTTGGAATACCTACTGTGGTTGCAGTCAACAGCTTTAAAGATGACACAAAAGCTGAAGTTGAACTGGTCAGAGAAGCTGCCATGAAAGCTGGCGCGGCCAATGCTGTGGTCACCCGCCACTGGATGGAGGGAGGACTGGGAGCAATAGATCTTGCTAAAGCCGTTGTGGAAGCCTGTGAACTGCCCAGCGATTTCAAATTCCTCTATCCCCTCAAGGGAACTTCCATCAAAGAGAAAATTGAGATCATCTGCAAGGAAATCTATGGCGCAGATGGAGTTACTTATGAGCCGCTGGCTGAAAAGAAAGTGGAGCTCTACACCAGGCTGGGTTTTGATGAGATTCCCATGTGCATGGCTAAAACGCACTTGAGCATGAGCCATGATCCGACATTAAAGGGACGACCAACAGGATTCACAGTACCCATTCGGGATATCCGTGCATCAGTAGGAGCAGGGTTCCTGTATCCACTCTTGGGAGATATGAGTACAATGCCCGGCTTACCCACACGACCTGCCTACTACGAGATTGATATTGATTTCGAGACGGGTGAAGTACTTGGTTTGTCATAATTCAATCCAAGCTGTGATTGAAGAACAATAAATAGTATTGTATCGGGAGCAGCCCTTGCCGCGGGCATGAGCTGCTCCTTGGTATGGTATCCTCTTGACCTGAGGATTTTTTATTAGTTTTTGGTTTAACCTTGAGGTAGCGATGATGAATCGCGGAGCACAAGAAAATCGTTGGTGGGGATTTCATCATGACTGGCAGGACGAGGAAGGAGAAGTCATTGAAGAAATGCCCCTGACAATTTATGTTAATGGTATTGAGTTAGCAACCGTTATGGGAACGCCGCTAAACCAGGATTGGTTGGCGGTTGGTTTCTTAAGCAATGAGGGCATTCTCAATAGCGTGGAGGAAATAGAAGACTTGCGGATTACACCAGAGGGCTGCTGTGTGGATGTATTGCTCAACCGGACTGTTGAGTTACCATCCAAAAAGGTCATTACCTCTGGGTGCGGAGGCGGGATCACCTATTATGACTCCAAGATTGACATAGAACCTTTTCAGATAAAAAATGACACCACGCCGGATAACATCCTGGGCGCGTTTAATAAATTACAAACCAAAGACAGTTTGTATGCCAGAGCCCGGGGGGTTCATGCAGCTGGTTTGCTGGATCTGGAAGAGAACCAGCTTAATAAAGTGGCAGAGGATATCGGCCGCCATAATTCAATAGACAAGCTCCGGGGAGCCTGTTTACTGGAAGGAATTCCAACCGAGGGGAGAGCCCTTCTCACCACAGGAAGGATTTCATCGGAAATGCTCCGGAAAGGGGCATTGATGGGGTGTCCGGTGATAGCTTCTCGCACGTCACCTACCTCTCTAGCAGTTGAAATGGCCCGCTCTTGGAAAATTACCCTGATTGGATATGCCCGTCATGGAAAACTGAGAGTATACTGTTATCCAGAACGTTTGGGTTTCAAAGGAAATTCAAAATAACACAAATTGATCAAATGAGGAATAAACAGGAATAGCTTATTCCTGGACATCATAGTTTCAAATGAGTATCTGAACTATTTTAAGAGGGAGTCATTCATGGAAAAAGCAAGCATTGATGTCGGATTACTGGAACCGATCCTCTTGGAATACCGGGATCAAAAAGGTGCAGTGATACCCATCTTGCAGAGAGCACAGGATCTGTATGGTTATTTGCCGGAAGAAGCAATGATCGAAATCGCAAAAAAAAGCAGGATCTCGATCAGCCAGCTTTATGGTATTGCTACTTTTTATGCTCAATTTAACCTTGAACCCCGCGGCCGGCATATTATCAGTATTTGTGATGGTACCGCTTGCCATGTGCGTGGTGCGCCAAAATTAGTCACTGCTGTGGAAGAGAAGCTTAATCTTGTGGCTGGAGGAAGTGACCCGGATTATAAGTACACATTGGAAATTGTCTATTGCCTGGGTTCATGTGGACTAGCACCAATCGCTCTGGTTAATGACCAGGTATATGGAAACACAACCCCGGATACCCTGGTTGAAAAGGTCATGGATCTGGATTGAAGGTCAGGACAGGAGAATCCTTATGCCGGCGTTAACGAACATCGAAGAACTGAATAAATTGCGGGATGAAGCCCGGGAAAACAAGACCGACCGGGAAGAAAATAAAACCACAATCATTCTTGGAATGGGGACGTGTGGAATTGCAGCGGGCGCAAATGACGTTGCCACCGCAATTCATTCGGAATTGAAAAAACACAAGATTGAAGCAGAAGTGATCAGTGTTGGTTGTATTGGCATGTGCCATAACGAACCACTGGTTGATATTCAGCAGCCTGGTCTCCCGCGGGTTACCTATGCAAAAGTAAAACCCAAGATGGTGGGGAAAATTATTGAGAAGCACCTGGTGCAGGGAGAATACAATAAACGCTGGATCTACGGTCAACTCTCCTCCGGGAATGGAAAGTCTCTTGAAGGAATACCTGCTTATGATGAACTTCCTTTTTACAACAAGCAAGTTCGTATCGCCTTGAGGAATTGCGGAATCATTGACCCGGAGAGTATAGAGGATTATTTGGCATCCGGCGGTTATGGCGGCCTTTCTAAAGTGCTCTTTGAGATGGAACAGATAGATGTGATTGAGGAACTCAAAGACTCCGGTTTGCGCGGCAGGGGCGGGGCAGGATTTCTGACCGGCATGAAATGGGAATTCTGTATGCGGGCAAAAGGGTATCCAAAATATATAATTTGCAACGCGGATGAAGGAGACCCTGGTGCGTTTATGGACCGCTCTGTGTTGGAAGGGGATCCGCATGCCCTTTTAGAAGGCATGATCATTGCCGGCTATGCCATCGGAGCTCCGGAAGGTTATATTTACTGTCGGGCAGAATACCCCCTGGCAATTGAACGCCTGAAAATTGCAATTGAGCAGGCCAATGAGCTGGGCTTGCTTGGCGAAAACATTCTTGGCTCTGGTTATTCTTTTAACCTCAAGATTAAAGAGGGTGCTGGTGCATTTGTGTGCGGGGAGGAGACCGCTTTGATTGCGTCGATTGAGGGAAAACGCGGTGAACCGCGGCCTCGGCCCCCCTATCCAGCTGTCTCCGGGCTGTGGGGTAAACCAACCAATGTGAATAATGTAAAATCTTTTGCCATTACGAGCCAGATTATGGTGAATGGTGCGGATTGGTTTAACAGCATCGGCACAAAAAAATCTACCGGAACAGCTGTTTTTGCGCTGACTGGAAAGATTGAAC
>JAIORG010000158.1 GCA_021108255.1 Anaerolineales bacterium
GGCACAAAAAAATCTACCGGAACAGCTGTTTTTGCGCTGACTGGAAAGATTGAACACACCGGACTGGTTGAAGTGCCCATGGGCATTACCCTGCGGGAGATTATTTACGATATTGGTGGAGGTATTCCCGACAAGAAACAATTTAAGGCGGTTCAGACTGGAGGACCGCTGGGAGGATGCCTGCCCATGGAAGCGCTGGACACTCCGGTAGATTTTGATTCCCTGACCGAAGCCGGCGCCACAATGGGATCAGGCGGCATGATTGTTGTCGACCAGGAAACCTGTATGGTTGAGTTTGCCCGTTACTTCCTGACTTTTGCCTCCGCAGAATCCTGCGGAAAATGTGTCCCTTGCCGGATAGGCGGACAGCGACTGCTGGAAGTTCTCACACGCATTACCGACGGGGAAGGCAAACCGGATGATTTGGATGAAATTGAACGGATTTCCGAATACATGAGAGAAGGATCCCTGTGCGCCCTGGGACAGCTCACGCCGGGGCCAGTGATATCTTCCCTGAGGTTTTTCCGGGAAGAATATGAAGCGCACATTAATGAAAAATTCTGTGAGGCTGGTGTCTGTGCGGGCATGTTCACATACGAAATTGATCCCGAATTGTGTGTCGGATGTGGTTTGTGCGTGAAACCCTGCCCGGTGAATGCTATTACAGGAGAGAAGAAAGCCCCCCATGTTATTGACCAGGCACTATGTATTCAATGCGGGGCTTGCTACGATGTTTGCAATCTGGACGCTATCCCCATAAAACGAAAACCTGAATTAAAGTTGGAAGAGCCGGCATAACGGAAGGAGATATCCAAATCATGGGAAAAGTAAACTTTACCATTGATGGAAAGGAAATCCAGGCTGAAAAGGGAGTTACGATCCTGCAAGCAGCCCGCCAGGAAAACATTTATATTCCAATCTTGTGTGATCACCCTGCTTTACCCCCGGAGGGCGCGTGCCGGATCTGCCTGGTGGAAATTGAGGGTCAACGGGCTTTGCATCCTGCCTGCACTTACCCCATTTCTGAGGGCATGGCAGTCTCCACCAACACACCCAGGATTCGAGCAGCGCGGAAGTTTAATCTGGAATTATTGATATCTGATCACCCGCTGGATTGTATGACCTGTGAAGCAGCCGGGAACTGTTTGCTTCAGGATTTAGCCTATGAATACGATGTCACGGAAGACCGTTACGAAGGGACCAAACACCACTATTCAGTTAATGATCCCAACCCGTTTATTCAGGTTGACCGTAATAAATGTATTCTCTGCCGCCGCTGCGTCAGGGCCTGCCGCGAAGTCAACGGAGTGGAAGCCATCAGCGTTTTTTATCGCGGCTTCAGTGCCTATATCGGTTTTGGGGCGGACAGCTCAATGGACAACAGCCCCTGTGAATTCTGCGGCAGTTGTGTGGCAGTTTGCCCAACGGGTGCGTTGTGGCCTAAGCTTTCTCTGGGGGAAGGCCGTCCCTGGCAGGTAGACCGGATACAGACTACCTGTCCCTATTGTGGAGTCGGCTGCCAATTGATCCTGGAGGTTAAGGACAACAAGATTATCAAGGTGGATTCAGCCTGGGATGGTCCTTCCAATCACGGATGGACCTGCGTTAAAGGCCGCTTTGGTTATGATTTTGTTCACCATCCTGACCGCCTGGATAAACCCCGGGTAAGGAAGTATTTACTGGATGGCAAAAAGAAACCAGCCGCGGAAAAGCGCAAACCAGAGATAGAGGGAGATCCCTGGCAGTGGGTGGAGGTGGACTGGGAAACAGCACTGGGAATCACTGCTGATAAGATGCTCCAGATAAGGGATGACCATGGCTCAGAGAGCATGGGTTTCTTGACTTCTGCGAAGTGTCTCAACGAAGAGAATTATTTGATGAATAAATTGGCAAGGCAGGTGATCGGAACCAACAGCTTAGATCACTGTGCCAGGCTTTGACACTCTTCTACTGTGGTCGGTCTGGCCACCGCATTTGGTTCGGGAGCAATGACAAATTCAATTGATGATATCGCTGATGATGCCCAGGCATTCTTCGTGATAGGTACAAATACCACCGAGAATCACCCTGTGATCGGCATGCGCATCCGCCAGGCTGTCCGCCAGCGGGGAGCTAAACTGATCGTTGCCGATCCCCGAAAGATTGATCTGACAAACTTCGCGGTACTTCACCTGCGGCATAAACCCGGTACGGATATCGCCCTTGTGAATGGGTTGATGCATATTATCCTCGCCAACGGCTGGGAAGATAAAGAGTTCATTAAGAACCGGACGGAAGGCTTTGATGATTTCAAAGCTGTTGTTGATGAATATACTCCAGAGAGAGTTTCAGAAATCACCGGTGTTCCGCTGGAGGAGCTCCAGCAAGCTGCCGAAATTTTGGCCCAAAACAAACCAACAGCGGTCTTATGGGCGATGGGGATCACCCAGCACACTACAGGGGTTGGTAACGTAATGAGTCTGGCTAATCTTCAGATGATGCTGGGCAATATGGGCGTTCCCGGCGGCGGGACAAATCCCCTCCGCGGACAAAATAACGTTCAGGGCGCCTGTGACCTGGGAGGGCTGCCTAATGTTTACCCGGGTTATCAAAAGGTTACCAGTCCAGAGATTCGCAGTGATTATGCCAGGGCTTGGGGCCTGTCTGATGAGCAGCTATCTCTTGAAGTAGGATTAACCGCAACAGAAATGATGCCCTTGGCATTGGAAGGTAAGCTGAAGGCGATTTATATACTGGGCGAGGATCCCCTCATGAGTGAGCCTGATACAAACCATATTCGTCAGGCTATGGAGACTTGTGACCTGGTTGTCCTGCAGGAAATATTCCCCTCGGAAACTGCTCCTTATGCGGATGTTCTGCTGTCAGGAGCAAGTTTCGCAGAAAAGGACGGCACCTTCACGAATACTGAACGGCGGGTTCAGCTGGTTCATAAAGCTGTAGAATCACCAGGAATTGCCCGCCCGGATTGGTGGATAGTCTCAGAACTGGCGAAGAAAATCCTCAAAGAGGGAAAACGCCAGATTGGTGAAGCAGCCTACAGCGGCTGGGATTATCAGAATGCAGCAGAGATTTTGGAGGAAATTGCTGCCCTGACTCCCATCTATGCCGGTGTAAGCATGCAGCGTCTGGAGAATGGAGAAACCCTCCAATGGCCGGTCAAAGATCAGGATCATCCCGGGACTCCGATTTTGCATGTCGGCCAGTTTGCCCGCGGATTGGGTCAGTTTACCCCTGTTGAACACATCCCTCCTGTAGAGATGCCTGACGAGAATTATCCGATGATTCTCAGCACGGGACGAGTGTTATATCACTGGCACGGTGGACAAATGACTCGCCGCTCTAAAGGACTTTTGGAAATTTACCCTGAGGCCCTAATTGAGGTTAGCGAGGATGATGCTGAAAGAATGGGCCTAAACGGCAGCAGGCGTGTGCGAGTTTCTTCCCGCCGGGGAACGATTGAAGCGCAAGCGATGGTCACCGACCGGGTTCCACCAGGCATGGTTTATGCCAACTTCCATTTCCCGGAAGCCTCTGCAAATGAACTGACTATCGCCGCCCTTGATCCGGTGGCAAAGATACCGGAATATAAAGTTTGTGCAGTTAAGGTGGAAGCAGTATAAGTACAGATAAATATTGGCAATGGTATTCTCTAGAAATATCGTTACCTTAATTAACCAAAAGGATGCCTGATCCGTTAAAGATAAGGCATCCTTTTTTGTTAATCAACAACGCCCGATAGCTGTTATCCCCGCCAAAGAAAGTTACCTGATATTTACAATTCCCTTGGAAACATATTCGTCTCTGTTTATTTTGTTAAACTGGGTCAAAATCAATGATGGGATTGTGAGCTGGCACCAAATCAGCTAGCTTGTTTTTTGTCACAACTTTGTCACAATGATCTCACAAGATTTGTCACATCTTTTTGATAAAGTGTTGCTATAGATAATCAGCCTGTTTTTATTTCCGCCTGGCTGCAGGTCTTGAGTACCAGGATGGATTTCGGAAACAGGGATGGGAATAATTTCAGAACCGGATGGTTGGGAATGAATGGAACCAGCTTTCTCCAATGAACGTAGATCCACGGCAGCGGGCGAGGTTGCTGGCAGCGCTTTATCTTGCCCAGGAACAGTTTGGTTGGCTCAGTGAGGAAGCCATTGATCGGGTTTCCGAAAGGTTGACGTTACTGCCTGGCCAGGTCCGGTCTACTGCCAGTTTTTACTCAATGTTCAAATTGGAACCGCAGGGGGAATTTCAAATTCAGGTCTGTGAAGGGTTATCCTGTTATCTCGCAGGGGGTGCTGAACCGATTATCGATCATCTCTCTAACCTGCTGGGAATCCAGCCCGGAGAAACAACTCCAGACGGAAAATTTACTCTTGAGGTAGTGCAGTGCATTGCTGCTTGCGGTTCTGCTCCGGCCCTGAGGGTCAATGACATGCTCTATGAGCATATGACCCTGGAGAGCATTGAGCAGCTGATAAATAGTTTGCGGGAGGGGGAGTGGTGATGAATGCCAGGAACTTATCCTCCAGCTCTGCTTTTCAACCGGTTTTGACCCGGAACATCCACCGCCCTGGCTCCGAACGGATATCTATTTACCTGGATCACGGCGGCTATCAAGCGGTCCGGAAAGCGCTGGCAATGAAACCCGAGGAGGTCATTGAGAAGGTAAAACAATCTGGGCTGCGAGGCCGTGGCGGTGCAGGTTTTCCTGCCGGGATCAAATGGGGATTTATGCCCCAGGACAGCAAGCTTCCTAAGGTCGTTGCGGTCAACACCGATGAGGGAGAACCGGGAACGTTTAAAGACCGGGAAATTGTCGAGCAGGATCCTCACCAGGTTATCGAAGGTGTACTTATTGCGGCTTATGCGGTGGGCGCCACCCGGGCTTATGTCTACATCCGCGGAGAGTTTTTTCTGGGTGTGAAACGCTGGATCAAAGCCATCGCAGATGCCTATGAACATGGTTTTTTAGGGGAGGACATCCTGGGCAGCGGGTTTAATCTGGATATGTCTGTCCACCGTGGAGCGGGAGCCTATATCTGCGGGGAAGAAACGGCTATGCTGGAATCATTGGAAGGAAAGCGCGGGTTACCGCGGCAGAAACCACCCTATCCCACCACCGCGGGGCTGTATGGTTTACCAACCCTTGTCCAGAATATTGAGACCCTGGCTTGTATTCCTCATATTATCGAACGGGGTCCGGAATGGTTTTCGAGTATTGGTACGGCAGAAAGCAAGGGACCAAAAATTTATTCCGTCAGCGGTCATGTCAACCGGCCAGGAAACTACGAATTACCAATGGGGATTTCCCTGAGCGAAATAATCTATGAACATGCCGGTGGAATACCTGATGGGCATAAATTGAAGGCTGTTATTCCCGGCGGGGTATCCACACCGATGTTGCCCGCTGATCAGGTTGAGGTCCCAATGGCCTTTGAAACCTTGAGTTCGATTGGAAGCGAATTTGGCACAGGAGCAATTATTGTTATGGATGAAACGACCTGCATGGTCGAAGCCACTCGCCGGATAAGTAAATTCTTTGCACATGAATCCTGCGGGAAGTGCACACCCTGCCGGATAGGATCTCAGCGAATTTTCGAAATCCTGGATCGAATAGAGAAAGGGCTGGGACATCCTGGAGATATTGAGCTGCTTCTGGAACTGGTAAATGGAATTGACGGGTATACTTTTTGCCCTATGGGTTCAGGATTGGTGAATCCTGTTCGCTCAGCAATCCAACATTTCCGGGCAGAATTTGAATATCATATCACCAATAAACATTGCCTGGTGAAAGCCTAGATACCAAAATAGGAGAATTACATGTCTACGATACTGATTATTGATGATGATCCTGATTTCGCAAATGCAACCCGAATTGTCCTGGAGAAGGAAGGATTTAAAGTCGAAAGGGCTTCTGGCGGGAAGGAAGGTTTTCAAAAGGCCCGGAAGAGCAGCCCCGACCTGGTCATTCTGGATGTGATGATGGATTCAGTCCTTGACGGCGTTTCTGTCAGCCGGAAAATGAATGAGGATGACGCTACCCGAGATATTCCTGTTGTGATGGTCACCTCAATTGCCAACACAGATTATGCGGAACTTTTCCCTACCGATGAATACATCCATATCGATGCTTTTTTGAGCAAGCCGATTGATCCGGAAAAACTGATCAAAAAAATAAACAGGATTCTTCCCTGAAGTTGTTTTTTTGTCAGTGCAGATTGACTTGATCAGGACAGACAACCCGGAGGGGAAATTTCTCTGATGAAAATTATCCTCAATTATCTCAAAGACCTTTACAGCGGTCCGGTCCAGGCCGTGATGGTGTTTTCCTTTACCCTGGTAGCCGCACTCACTATTGGGATTGGAAACTGGGCGATTACAAATACGATCACTTCTTACCTGGCAGAGGCGATGGACGAACGGATTGAACAGGATTTCCTCACTGCGGAGTTATTCTACCAATTTCGGCTGGAAGACATCGCCCGGACGGCAAATCAGCTGGCTCTTTCTAATACTGTAATCAATTCCTTTGCTGAAGCTGGAGGGGGGGATTCTTTGGCGATCAGGGACATAGAAAACAAAATTGAAACCGCATTACGTGGGTGTAGACTAAAAGGAAACCGGGTTGCTGTGGTACTGGACGATCAAGGCAACCTGATTGCTGGAGTGCTGCGTTCCACAGATCTGCAGCTGGCTCTCCTTCAGGCAGGGAGAAGCTGGTCAGATTTTACCGTTTTTAATGATGTACTGCACACTGGAACGTTAATCTCATCCACAGAAGTGATTCCAAAGGAAATCCTGGTTGAAGCCAGCCTCGCTGATCAAGCAAGAATCGAGCTGCTGGAAACCCCAAAATCGGCTCCAGCGCCATTTGATCCCAGGGAGGGATCGGCTGGACTGGGGATGGTGGGAGCCGCTCCTATCCAGGAGGATGGCCGGACAATCGGAGTGGTGGTGATTTTTCATTTATTCAACAACGATTTTACATTGGTTGATGCCATCAAAGACAGCGCGAAAATTGATACGGCGACAATTTTTTTCGGTGATCTCAGGGTCTCTACAAACGTGATGACCGAGCAGGGTGAGAGGGCAGTGGGAACCCGGGTCTCGCAAGATGTTAATGAGGTAGTGCTCCATAACGGATTGGAATATGTCGGCACAGCCTTTGTTGTCAATGAGTATTACATCACCCGCTATGAACCACTCCTGGATCATCAAGATCAGACCGTTGGCATTCTCTATGTAGGGTCCCGCCAGAAAGTTTTCCTGGATTTCCTGAGTACGGTCAGGAGGAGGACTTCATTTGTAGCTGCAATCACTATTTTGATGACCTTCCTTTTAGCCACGCCGATTTCCCGGAAGATCACCAGGCCGCTGCAGGAGCTGCGTACCCTCTCCCAGATTAGTCAGCAAGTGGCAGAGGGCAATTTGGAAGCCCGGGCTCCTGGCTGTGGAGGAGGTGCGGTGGGACTGCTTGCTGATTCCTTTAACGATATGCTGGATCGACTTCAGGAAACTCAAAAACAACTGGTGGAGTCAGAAAAGTTGGCTTCCTTGGGCCAGCTGGCAGCAGGCGTTGCTCATGAATTAAACAACCCGTTGGCGACTGTGCTGCTGTTCGCTGAAGTGTTGCTCAAGGAAAATGAATTCGACGACAGGGGTCAAACAGATCTCAAGACTATTGTTCGGGAGACAAAACGATGTAAAACCATAGTCGCTTCCCTGCTTGATTTCGCCCGTCAGCACCGGGTTGATGCCTCAGAAATCAACCTCGACCATCTCATTAAGCGGGTAATTGACCTGGAGAAAAACCATCACCGCTACGATCGGGTGGAAATTGAAACCAACTTGGACCCTCACCTGCCTCATATCCAAGCGGATGAAGCCCAGATTCAAGCAGTGATTAGCAATTTAATGACAAATGCTGCTGACTCTATGCCAGAGGGAGGGAAGCTGATTCTGCGGACGCGCAGGTCAATGAATGATCAGATTATTTTTGAAGTGGAGGATGAAGGAGAGGGGATAACCCCTGAAAACCAGGTAAAACTTTTCACTCCTTTCTTTACTACTAAACAGCCGGGAAAAGGTGTTGGATTAGGATTATCGATTGTATATGGGATTATCAAAATGCACCGGGGACAAATCAGTGTCCAGAGCAAATTTGGGGAGGGGACCACCTTTACTATCCAACTTCCTGTCAGACAACCGGAAACAGATCCCCGCAGTAATCAAGATGAAGATTTAAATGGAGATGCAACCCTGATTGGGTAACTAGGCAGTAAAAGTGATTGACAATGAGTGAAAAAAGCCTGATATTGGTAATTGATGATGAGATCGGGATTTGTGAAGGAATTCAGCGTGCTCTGGAACCAGAAGGCTTTCAGGTTTCGATTGCCCTGGAAGGAAAATCAGGACTTGCACTGGTCAGGGAAAACGATTTTGACCTGGTCTTGCTCGACGTTAAGATGCCTGAAATCAGCGGCCTGGATTTGATAGGTATGATTCACCAGATTGACCCCGAAATAATCTGCATCATAATCACCGGTTATGCGACTGTGGAAATGGCAGTTTCAGCGATCAAACAGGGAGCTTACGATTTCCTCACCAAGCCGTTTTCGGTAGATATCCTGTTATTGGCAGTTAACCAGGGGCTTGAGCGGCGAATGCTCTCGTTGGAGGCAAAGCGAGCTGCCCGGGTGAAAGCAGAGATGCAAAAGTTGGCTGAAGAAAAAATCCGTCTGGAAGAACTGGATCGGGCTAAGAAACAATTTATCCGCCTGGTTACTCATGAGCTTCAATCCCCGGTAGCGGCTGTTGAAAATTATCTCAAGCTGATACTAGAAGGATATGTGCCGACTGAGGATCAGAAGGGCATTCTTGAGAAGTGTATAGTTCGAACCCGGGAAGAACGCAAATTAATTGCTGACCTGCTTGAACTGGGGCATCTAGAAATGATTGAATCTTTTCAGGTTTCCCGGATTAATCCCGGGGAGATACTGGAGCAGGTGATCGAAGAATTAAGAGAGGTAATTGATCAAAAGGATCTTGGCTTGTTGGTGGAGGTGGATAAAAATATTCCAGAAATCACTGCATCGCCTGAGCAGATAAAAAGCGTTTGGAGTAATTTGCTCAGTAATGCCGTGAAATTTACTCCTG
>JAIORG010000022.1 GCA_021108255.1 Anaerolineales bacterium
CGCTTTGCCTGGGGTGTGCAGAATGTTTGCCAGTATGTCCGAAAAAAGCTCTGCTTATTATGAGTTAAAAAAACCATAGGATGCGTAATTCTTAAGTTCTTCTAAACCTACGGTTCTCCACGACAATTTAAATGTTTTCTAACCTTCAGAGGATTGCGCATCCTTTGTGCATCCTATGTGCATCCTTTTGCCATAAAGGAGCTGTCTTTTTAATAATAACGCTCCGCAATTAATAAAGGTTTACGGAGCTGATTAATTCAGAGGTTATGAATTGCTTACGTTAGCCCAGGAATAAATTCAAAGTAGATCCCCCTTTCCTCCAGGAAAGGGGACAGGGGATAGGTCGTCGGTTATTCAGCTTCTGAATCTGGCAATCCCAGGATATTTCTAGAATTTTCTTCCTGATCTTCCCGGACTAACAGTTCAGAGATTTGACTATCCCCAACATAAAACGAAGGTGCTTTATAGTGGGGTACAACAACTGCCCGAACACCGTGATTTTCCAGGATAGATTTATCGCGGTTTGCTTCAACGGTGGGGCAAATTCTAAGAGTGATTGTTTTCATAACTGCTCCAACTATTCATTTAAATTAGAGTGTGTTCCATTATAATTTTACAACATTTTTGATGAAATAAGTATGATATGCATTTTGCTTGAAGGGTAACTTGTGTAAGTTGTTGAGGTCCTGGGTTTGAAAACAGTGTTGAGGATACCAGGTTGACATATCAAGATTGTCAATCCCAGGGAAGAAAAATTGTTCTATAATGAGTGTTTGAGGCAAGAACATTTTCTTAACTAGAAAAATGAAAACAGAGACGGGATTAGCACTTTACAATTTTGTAAGCTATTTATAAACATTTGACGGCAGTTCTTTCTGCCGATATAATGAAGTTATTAAAATCAGGAAGGAGTATGAAAAAACTTAAATCCAGGTATTCAGGCAGGAATCGAGGGCAGAGCTTCGTTGAATTGGCGATTGTTCTGCCGGTTCTATTATTCCTGCTGATTGGTTTTGTCGAGGTGGGGGCAGTTATATATTCCTATCTGTCCATGTTGGATGCCGTCAGGGAAGCAGCCCGTTTTGCTTCTGAGCATGATCCGACTGTATTTGAAGGGCCTGGAGTTGGGGGATTTTGTATGGATGATTTACTTCACTTTTATCAGGATACTGCTTGTGTGATAGTAGGAGCGGGATTTAACCCCGACTTGATTTTGGATCCCACCAGGGATGATGTAACGATCTCTGTATTTACAATTGATAATAACATTATCACCGACCGCCTTCCGAATGACGGGGATGGTGTCTGGTCTCTGTATGGGGATAACTGGACCAGGAATTGTGACGGAACGCTCAATTCTCTTACGCCGTTTATGACGAACGCTGAAATCCAAAATATATTTAACCTTCCTCCACCTACCGTTGGTGCTGGTACACCCACACCAGGAACAGCGCCGACGGATAAAGGTCGAGTGCTTGTTGAGGTTTATTACTGCCATGAGCAGTTGTTGAATTTACCACTCATTAGCCAACTGCTGCCTAACCCGGTTCCGCTGCATGCTTATACTTTCATGCCGGCTCCGGCCGCAGCCCCCACTTCTACGCCCCTGCCTTCTCCTACGCCTTAAAGGGTACCTATGAGCAGTAAAAAAACAAGACACCAACGAAAATTCCCCAACTTCATTAGACGTATTTCCGAACTGGGCAGATCTGGAAATCATCGGGAGCGGGGGCAGGCACTTGTCATTACAGCAGTTGCCTTTTTAGCTATGTTAGCTTTTGCGGGCCTGGTCACCGATGCGGGGACTTTGTATCTGAACTTCACCCGCTTGAAAAGAGGGTTAGATGCAGCCGCTGTTGGAGCTGCCAATAACATTAAAGACAGTTCATTGCCGGTAGCTCAACGCAATGCCAATATCCGCGAGGCAGCCCGAGAGATGCTGGCCCTTAATAATATCGAAAACATATATTCCCTGAAAACTTATGTATGTGAAGATGCCGGAATCCCGGCAGATTTTGCCAGTTTATGCCCGGCTGTGGGAGAAAACAAAAGAAAACTAGCCTGGGTGCAAGCCAGCCAGAACAGTCCAGTTTATTTTCTGCAGTTATTTGGCGTTCAGTCAGTTCCTTTAACAATCCATTCTGTTGGAGAAGCGGCATCAATTGATTTGGTGCTGGTGATTGACACCTCGGAATCTATGGCTTCTGAAACTTTATTACCAGCTGGAATAACTTGTACCGATGGTAGGGTGCCGGGTGACCCAGCCTATAATGCCAATTTTAATCCTGATGATTGGAACGTTTCAGGTTGTTCTGGAGCTCCAGCAGGTGGATGTAACGCGGCTAATAGCTGCGAGCCTCTGCGCCAGGCCAAAGATGCCGCCAAGTCCATGATTGATAAACTCTTTGATGGCTATGACCGGATTGCTCTAGTAACCTATGATTTCAGTGCCACAGTTCATGACCCGGATTTGGCAACCGTAACTGTCCTGGAAGCGGATCATACGGCAATAAAAGCAACCATCGATGCCTTTGCTTTGCACGATGACCTGGATCTTGATGTGATCATCGCAACCGGGAAAAATCCTTTATCAGGAGAGCTGAACCCGATTGATCTTGATAACGATGGTTACTATATTGGGGGCGCTGTTCAGATGGAGGGGGTGCTGCCAGACACGAGTAAGGGCTTCGGAGATGCGATTGTATCCACCTGCACCGGCTGTGGGATGAGGAATGCTGGAAACATTCTCAGCAGTCAGGGCAGAGTGGATAGTGTTTGGACAATAGTTCTGCTTTCAGATGGGGCGACAAATGTCAGCGACTTACCTGATTCAAGTGACGTTAACAACCCGGTGCCAGCCGGTTATATCTACGGCTTCTGCGGAGGCGATCCAACTTTTCCAAACCCCAACCGGATGTGGGACAAACCGTGGTGTACTGATGGAGACCCCACCACACGGCATTGTGGACCTTTCCATGCCAATGCCACCGAATGCCCACCGGGATCAATATGGGTAGGGAATAATACCCCACCTTATGATGCGGAGGATTATGCTCGTGATGTAACGGACCGGGTGGCGTTGATTTATTCAGCGAATGCCAGTGAACCGGTCGGTGGAGAAGAAATTGCTATCTATACCATTGGTTTGGGAAAGGCAGCAAATCCACCAAATTATAATGGGGAAGTATTGTTGCGCTACATGGCAAATATTGGTGATGATAGTATTCGCAACCCGGTGCCGGATGTGGGAGCAGACCCATTTCCTCCTGATCCTTGTGATGGTGTTGCACCACAAACATCCTGCGGTCAGTATTATTATGCTCCCAGCGCGGCCTATTTAACCCAAATATTTGAAAAAATTGCAGGCAGCATCTTTACCCGTATCAGTCAATAGAGCTGATTTTTCTTCCGGGAAGTGTATAAATGGATTAATATTTATGTTATACTGCGGATACTTGATTAAGAAATAAATCCAGGAGAAAATGAAAGAAGAGCGTATTTCGCACATAAAAAAGAAAGATCGGGGTCAGGCGATGGTAGAATTTGTCATCTCCCTCCCGATCTTGTTGTTTGTAATCTTCGGTGTTATTGAATTTGCCCGGATGACCTTTGCCTGGATGGCAGTCCAGAACGCGGCCCGCTTTGGCGTTCGTTTTGCGGTTACCGGTGAGTTTAACGATGTGTACTGTGTTGAGGCTGGCACCTACCTGGGTGCCTCCCATGTGAGTGCTGATGTTGACGGGGGAGACCCTCAAGATTGTAATATACCGGACTCTTATACAGGCACAGATTCCAATGACCTGGAGAGGGAATTAATTGACCTTGCCCGGCTGTATTCCATCCAGGATGCTACCTTGGGTGGAGGAACAGGATTGTGGCTTCGACCCAATGTGTCTGGAAATTATGAGCAGTATCTGGCAAACCATAATGATGCTTTTATCGGATTACCTGCAGAGGAAGGTTTTTATCACGTCACTATCTGCAGCAACCGGAATAATCAGTTTATAATGGATTTTTCTAACTATGCCATACCCCTCTGTATGGATAATGCAGTACCAGAGCTTATGGACGATGCCGGCGGACCTGGGGACCGGGTAAAGATCCATGTGGAACATGAACATCCATTTTTCCTGCCACTGTTAAGCAATATCTGGCCGTCCGTAACGTTGAGCGCAGAACGGGACGGCATTGTAGAAAAATTCCGCACTTCCCGTGTAATTGGTGTTTCGGGACCTATTTTATCAGCGCCAACCTGGACTGAGACCCCAACCATTACTCCCACACCAACGATAACATCCACTCCCACCTCCACTTTGACTCCGACAATAACTTCAACATCCACTCTTACTCCTACCCCGGATTGCAGCCTGTACAGCATGACCGGATTTACATTTAGAAACCAGGCAGTTCAGGAGATGTGGATATCTAATGGTGATGTGGTGGATGCGGTTGTCAGCCAGATCCAGTTTGATTGGAATTACGCTGAACAATACGGCGTTGCCAATGGATTTCCTAATATGTATGTGGACTGGTTTACCTGGAATGGAGGCTATTTTCACCTCGGAGGGAACGGCGATGGTGTAGAAGATGATAGTTCACCAACCACCTGGAGCGGAGCTTTACCCTTTAACAATGGCGGAACCTATAACTGGGATATTGATTTTGATGGAGATTGGGGTGGAGGATCACCGCTGCCTGATGTGGTTAGCAGCGACTTTGGTGTTATCATTGATTTTACCAATGGCTGCCAGTTAGTCCAGAATGTAGTACCGAGAGTTGTAATTTCCTGGACACCAACCCTTACTCCGACCATAACACCTACTCCAACCATTACACCTACTCCGACCATTACTCCTACTCCAACCATTACTCCCACTCCGTCTGATACACCTGTGCCAACGCTTACATTTACGCCGTCAGACACCCCCACGTCGACAGCAACCTTCACGCCATCCTGGACGCCGTCGATAACTCCAACAGCATCTGATACACCTACTCCAACCATTACCTGGACACCAAGCCTCACGCCAATTCCACCGACAATTACTAACACTCTAGTGTCGAGCGCGACCTTTACATCAACTGCAACTAGCACACCCACTGAAACGCCCATTCCGACCTGGACGCCAGCCTGTCCATTTGATGATGATGATTGGCCCTGCCAACCGACCTGGACGCCGACTCCGTAAGTATATTTGAATATATTTAATAAAATAGAACTAAAAATGCCCTCATCTGAGGGCATTTTTAGTTTTTATAAAAGGGTAATACCTACTGTCTTGTAAGGTGAAAAGCGGTTATTTTCCCTTTAATTTCCGGAATCAAGTTTCAACTAACAGGATTGTTAATTTAGAGGACTTGAAGTTCTCTCCGTCAGTGCTACACTGGAATCGAAGACAAAATTATTCATCATAACCATTATTCAGGGTAAGGAAGAAAATCATGACGAAACAAAAACGTACTAACTACCGAGTCCTCAGCCTGGTTTCGTTATCTCTTCTCATCGCAGCTGCTACCTACGGATTTGCCGAGGCGAATACCATTTCTGGAGCAAGTGGAATGGGTGCTGGATACGGGGTTAAATCAACATACGAAGTTTCCAGGGTTAGCTATACTCTGGATCTTGAAGATCCAGGAACTTTTACTGCTGTGGAATTTACACTCGAGGGAGAAGGATCAGCTATTTTTGTAGGTGTTTCAGGATCAGCAAAAGGGGAAATTACCTGGGCTGATGACTGTGAAAATATTGACACTCAGTGGACCTGCTTCTTCGATCAGAGCATTGATGTGCTGGCAGCGGATTGGCTGCATGTCACATCTGCCAAATAGTTAAAAACAGGAAGGTACATTCTGCTGTTGGTAGAATTACAAAGCAATATTTAGAAACTGGCGCGGAATTTGTCTGAACCACGCCGTTTCCCTATAAAAGTAAGGATTTATGAGTAAGCTGAGTTTTAGAGGAAAAACCAAAAGTCGGGGACAATCGATGGTAGAGTTCGTACTCGCTCTGCCTATTTTGCTGTTTGTGATCTTCGGAATTATTGAATTTGCCCGCTTGACATTTGCCTGGATGTCAGTTCAAAATGCAGCCCGTTTTGGTATCCGATATGCAGTTACTGGCGAATTTGATGAAGTTTATTGTGTCGCTGCAGGCAATAACTTAGGGGCTGCTCATATTAATGCAGATGTTTTTGGCGGAGATCCCCAAGATTGCATTGTACCTGATGCTTATACCGGCGTGGATTCCAACGATAAGGAAAGGGATTTAATAGACCTGGCTCGATTGTTTTCTATCCAGGATGCTGCAACTGGAGGAGGATCAGGATTATGGCTCGAGCCTGGAGTGTCTGGAGACTACGAACAGTATTTGTCAAGCAATAACCCCGTTTTTATTGGACAGACATCTTCTGAAGGTTATTTCCATACAACGATCTGCAGCAACCGGGACAACCAGTTTGCAGTAGATTATAACAATCATGCTATTCCCCTTTGTATGGATAATTTGAATGCCATTCTGATGGATGATGCCGGGGGCCCCGGAGACAGAGTAAAAGTTCATATTGAACATGAACATCCTTTTTTCTTACCGCTTTTGAAAAATATCTGGCCCTCGGTTTCTCTCAACGCAGAGCGTGATGGGATAGTGGAAAAATTCCGCACCTCCCGTGTTATTGGCGTCTCTGGTCCCATTTTGTCCGCCCCCACCTGGACCCAAACCCCAACTATTACCGATACCCCGACCATTACCTTAACGCCAACGGAAACACCAACCACAACCCCTTCAATTACACCCTCTCCGACCAACACCCCTATACCTGTAGATTGTGATTTGATCACTGTGGTCAACAGTTTTGTGGGCCATTGGACATCCGGTTATCATGTTGCCTCTGTGACCATCCGGAATGACAACCCCGTACCCATTCATCTTTACACAGCCAATCAAACCTGGCAAAAAAACGATCCAGGAAGATATTATTGGGCTGCCAGGTTTAATAACAGCTCCTGGGATATCCTCAACGATACCAATCCACCAACAACCTGGAATCCATCTCCAGAGATTGCGATGATCGCAGGAGGGACGGGAGATTATATTGGTTTATTTCAACCTCAAAATGTCGCCCTGGAAGGAGAAACCACAGTAGATCTGGTCTTTGATGACGGCTGCCACAAAGGTGTCACAGTGATGATGCCAACCTCAACACCGACGGACACGCCAACAGTTACACCGACTCCGACAATCACTCCTACGCCGGATTGCAGTAAATACACCCTCGGAAATTTCAGTTTCAGGAATTGGGCCCAGCTTAGAGCAAATGTAACGAATAATGACATCGTAAATGCCCAAATGACATCTATAGAATTGATCTGGGATTATGCGGAACAGTATGGAGCTGCCAACGGCTACAATAACCTCAATGTGGACTGGTTTAAATGGGGAGGAGCCTACTTGCCTGGCCATGGACAGGGTGGAACAAGAGATTTTGCTTCATCTACTATCTGGAGCGGCAGTGTGCCGTTTAATGCAGGCGTAAATTACAGATGGGATATAGATTTTGATGGAGATTGGGGAGCTGGAGGGATTCTGACAGGGATTCAATCTTCAGATTTTGGAGTTGTTGTCCAATTTGATAACGGCTGCACGCTGACTAGGAACGCAATTCCCCGGGTTGTTCCCACCTGGACCACAACCCCAACTCCAACCAGAACACCTACCGCATCGCCACTGCCGCCGCCGACCATCACACCATTGCCTTCTAATACGCCGCTGCCATCTAATACACCGCTCCCGTCATTGACGCCCACGAAAACCTGGACGCCATCCATTACACCAACGCCTTCGGATACCCCAGTGCCATCTCATACTTCCTGGCCGAGCAATACACCGCTCCCGAGCTGGACACCATTCCCCAGCAGCACAGCCCCGCCAACCAGCACCAACACACCGCTGCCAACATCAACCTTTACACCGATCTTTACCAGCACACAGACACCGATCCCAACCTGGACGCCGGCATGCCCTTATGATGATGATGATTGGCCCTGCCAGCCGACCTGGACGCCCACTCCCTGAACGAGCGAAAGTTCCTGGAATACTCAAAGTGCCCTCTATTGAGGGCACTTTTTTGTTGATAGAAGGGCGTATAGGAAGCAGAACAAGGACTGAAAAGGATCCATTATCAATATACTGGGCAAATTATTTGCTCAACCTAACAAGGGTGATAGGGATTTTTGCCTGTCCGGGGGCCTGGATAATCCCTTAATGAAGGGATAAATCAATTTCCTAACAGGAATGATAGTTTTAGTGGGTTGACCAAAATTTCCTCAATGCTACACTGGGTATTAACTCTAAACAAATATAAATTATTTCATTTTTCAGACAAGGAAAACCATCATGACGAAACAAAAACAAACTCGATATCGTGTACTGGGACTGGTTTCGTTATCTTTGATCATCGCAGCTGGGACCTACGGATTTGCTTCAATGAACACCACCATTCATGGCGCAGGTGTATTGGATGCGGGTTATGGAACCCAATCCGTTTATGATGTCTCCAGGGTCATTTACATCCTCAACGTGGAAGCCCCCGGCTCATTTACAGCTGTGGAGTTTGTAATTGAAGGAGAAGCTGATGTGGTGATTGCCGGCGTTTCAGCCACCAAGAATGGGCAGATAACCTGGGCAGATGATTGTGAGAAAAATGATTATAAATGGACCTGCTCCTTTGATGAGAGTATTGATGTGCTGGCCGCAGATTGGCTGCATGTCTCATCGGTCCAATAAGAAAAACAGCCGGGATATAATAACCTGAAAGGTAAAGATCACTAAAATGGTATAGTTGGCAAATACAGCGTGGATTGCAGTTGATCCACGCTGTTTGTTTTCCCGGTAGATGGAAGCGAAAGTAATTCTTTGAATGAATACAGGAATGGGAGAAATTGCAATCCGGTCATGTTGGACCAGGAAGCAAATATTTCCATCCCTCACCTGGCTGCAAAGACAGCCGACCCCACGGTGACTATGGGGCCACTCT
>JAIORG010000209.1 GCA_021108255.1 Anaerolineales bacterium
TTTTGGCGAAAAAGCCGCGGAGCTGGGAGGCTGATGCACGGATGGGGCGGGTGGAAGCGAGGGTTAGGGTGAAGGTTTGGAGGATTCGATTCATAATATATCGATAAAATTCTAACAATTTTTGTTATGCAAACAACACACCAGATTCTATTTTTGATAATATATTATTTTCAAATGTGCCCCCAATTTCATCATCGTACAACATATCCATTACTTTCCATTTACCATTCGCCTTTTCCTTTTTTGCGAATAAATAAGCCCACAAAGGCATTTTTACAAGATGTTCCATTATTACAAATTGGTTCTTATCCTCAATGTTATCCCAACATACTTCTGGAATAACTTCAACCATTTTATAAGTCACAAATCGGGTATGCAAATCTGTTTCAGGAAGATCTTGTACTGCTCCAATATCATATATTAAATCATCAAGAACTCTACGTGTATTTAAAAATCTGGGGTCTTCTTCGAATTTGTTATTTTTATAAATGACTTCAATCATATCAATGAGTTCTGCTTCTGTGATCTCTGGATTTTGTATTGCCTTTTCTTTCAAAGTTTTAAGTGCATTTTCAGTAATCTCAGGAGGATAGAATCTTTGAGAGCCTTCATCTTGTTTGAACACAAACACCTTTCCTTTCTGAGAATTTCTTTCTCGATTGACTCTGCCAGCCCTTTGTATTATTGCTTCTAATGGGGCACCCTCGGTAAGAAGAACATCATAGTCAATATCCATTCCACATTCTATAACCTGAGTAGCCACTAAAATTTTAGGCCATAATTGATTATCTCTAGATTTTTTATCGTCCTTTTCTAATACTTTTTCCTTATTTCTCCTGTCTTTTGCAATAAAACGGGAATGAAGACACATAATATTGTTATTTTCTAATTTTAATTCATTTTTTAGATATAAATAAGCATCTTGAGTATTTTTAACAGTATTACAAACAATGAGAATCCTTTTGCCTTGTTCGACGGATTGTGTAATTATTTCAATCGCTTTATTAGAAAGTTTCTTATTTTGAATAAGAGGTTCAAATATCCCCTTATTAGATATGACAGGCAAATATTCATTTCTCGCTTGCTCTAATAAAGTATTATCATTTACCACATGACTTTTTCCTTCAACATCAAGTAGTTTTGAGAGAAAAGTAATCAAATTTAGAGGCATCGTAGCACTCATAAAAAGCATTTTTGTATGATGTCTGAGTTCACGAGTAATTCGTTCAAGAAGTGCAAGCATGTGTCCATCGTAAGCATGAACTTCATCAAAGATGATAGCACCACCCATGATTTCCCCCATTACAACTGACCATCTTTTGTTTCCATTAAAGGCTATCATTAATAGCTGGTCAACGGTTGTTACCATTATCGGCCTGAACATCATTCTGTTTAAAGTATGTAAATATTTTTCATCGTCTGTTGGAGCAAAATCATCCATATCGTATTGTTCAGGTTCATAACTGTCAAAACGACTTAGGATTTGATATAATTGCGCACCACTATGAAGCAAACCAACTTTTTCTTTGCCAAAATACTTTCCTAACCTTTCATAAATACTGTTTGTTAAAATCTGATTTGGAAGAACATATAGTACTTTTCCATTAAGAGATATGTTTTTTAAAGCCCATCCTACGGCTCCTTCTGTTTTTCCAGAACCTGTTGGTGCCACAGCAATTCCATGCCCTGAAAGTTCTGTGAGCTTTTGTTGGAAATCTTTTATTTTAAAAGTCTTTCCTGGATTATTTTCAATCTTTTTTTTCACCACATCCCAAAAATCATCAGGTGATGTGTTCAAACTTGAATGTATTTGTTTTTCTGAGGATCCTTCCCAATCAGCAGCAACTAACAAACTTTTCAACACTGCAAGTGTTTCTCTAATCTCTCCAATAACTTTTGTGTCACCAACATTGTCGATAATATCCTGTACTACAAAAGGTATTGTATCTACATTGTCTTTTACAACTTCTACTAAACTGCCTTTATCGTAAATATCCTTCCATTCAATGAATGGAAATTTCATTCCTTCAACTTCAAATAAAGTTCTAGCAACTTCGATAACATAGTTCCATTGTTCTTCCCCATATCCCACCATTTCTAACTCATCTGACTCTCCATAGAATCTATTCCACTCACGTCTGAAAATGTCGGGATTTACAGGCTTGTGATGCCCAAGAACTGCAAAAAATTCAAAGGGAAAATCAATACAACTCAATTTACCATATTCATCATCAAGTATTGAACTCAAATAAAGTGATGCAAAACCACTAATTATTTCATGCCTATATGGTTCGGTTTTTCGATCCTGGGATGGAGTAATAATTGAACTACTACACTTTTGACAGATAACATGTGGATTTGCCCATTTATTCTTAAGTGCAATGTCATACATTTCTTGTTGAAAACGCAATGATAGTTTTCCAGCATCATGAAAAGCCACTGAAAGTAAAGAAGATGCTTTGAATCGTTCAATAGGAATGTCATATTGGTCACATAAATTTTTTATCATGCTTTCTTTTTGTTCATATAATCTACTCCATGATTCATGAACCGATTTAATGTGACATTTATAACACTCTCTTGGTTTTCCAAAATAATTCATGTCATACCTCCAGCAACGGTATATTTAAAAATTTACCCTCAGTTGAGGATTTTGTAATTATTTTGAAGCCCTTGACAGGTTCTTTGAGTGTTATTGAATGATTTCCAATAAATGTAAAATCTCGATGATCATTTGCTATTCGTTCATAAGTAAAACCATCTTTAAATTTGAAATTCACAGGTAAGCGGTAAAGTAATGTACAAGGACCAGGATCAATCGGATCATCAATATCAAATAAGTTATCATTTACTTGAATTGAATGTACGCCAATAACGACTGTATTATGTAACTCTTCTAGATATTCTGTTTCTCTCTGGAAAATATCATGAACAATTACTTGAGCTATATCGTCTGGTCTCCCAAGGGAAATTGGATAAATCGGATACTTAAATGCTTGTTCACAATAACGGATGGCTGATTCGTCACCACTAAAAATAATATGATAATGTGGCTTAAAGAGGATTTGCCGTTCGATCACATCATTTTCAGGGTTTTTGGTTGTTAAGACTCTCCATGTGTCGTTACATTCACCTTTATAACTACCCGCTATGCCGACTTTCAATTTTAAATTTTTAAAAATCTCTTGAGAAGTAGCCATATCTTTGCCTATTGCTGCACCAAACATCCCAATTACTGACGTGTACGGCGGAAGTGGCAATGAACGATGATACTTGTACATATGAGGCACTCTAAAACTTGCAGTCAAGCCTCTCAGTTCAATATGAAGAATAAACATATTTAATCAGATTAATCCTCGTTTGTAATTTGAAAATGCTGTTGCAGCCATTCATCCATTATATCAAAAGCTTGCTTCATTGCCATTACATCAATATTAGAGTCAGCAGGCTTCTCTATTAAATCGTCTCTGTAACCTACTACAAAACAAGGTTTTTTCTCTGCATTTTCTACAAAGCCATCAGAAAATGTATCAATTACTGTATTAATTGCTTTGTCACCAATCACATTTCCATCTTTCACGGATTCATCCAATAATGGACATTCCAAAAACGGTGTTCTTGCGCCATTGACATAAGCAGCTACTAATAGTTTTGGCGTTAGGTCGATTAGCCAGTTACTGCTACGACCTGATGGAGCAAGGAATCGAATTGCATCAAGCAAAGCTTTTGCGCGCTTGTATGTGATGTTCTTATCCTTTTCATGATATATTTTTTTCATTAAAGTGTATTTTTTCCCTTTTTCTTGTACATAATCAAATTCTTCATCGAGTGTAGATAATTCATCTATTTTGCTAATTTCAGAACCTGATTTAATATTATTGATGAAACCGTCACCTGTCCCAATGCGGTCAAGTTCAATATATAGGCTAATTCTGTACCATCCTCGATGCACTTCTGTTTCATATGGCATTGGATTGCCTCCTGTTTTCAATCCCATCATATTAGCTCCAAAATCTACATTGTCCTTGAATTCTTTCAAAGACAGTAAGGGAGTCATAGATACCACGGATTTGCGAATCCCATTAAGCTTATCTACTTCAGAATTGCCTGTTTTTTTACTCCCTGCATCCATGTATCCAAATAAATCGTCGTCAATGAAATTTATCGGATCACCAATAGTCTTTGCAGGTGATGAATTTATCACTGGCGACAATGGATATCCCAGTCCTTTCAATGTATCTCTTAATGCTCTTTTCATAGCTTGTGAAGAAGCATATGGATAGTCGAGAAAACCTTCTCGAATCTTCTTGATCACATTCAGATTTTCAATTTCACTTCTTCCACCACTGGGAGAAGCAATGCTGAGATGTACAAGATAAGTTATTGCCAATCCTCTTGAAGGTTGCAAAGTTACTGAACTATTCATTATTATTCCTCCTTTTAATTTGCTTGTTGTTGTTCTTTTGGGCGATTTTTATTTTTATTTATCAATCCATTTAGCATTCCAGCAAGGAAATAAACTCGATATACTTCGAATTTTTTAATATCGTCACTCCCATTTGCCTTGTGGAAAAACATTTCCTTAGGTATTTCTTTATCCACTTTCTTGTAAGCATGTCTGATTTGCTCTAAGAATTTAACGGGAGATGGAGCCCGTTCGATACTGTAATAATATCGTTTCAGAATATGCTTTATTTCTTCATTATCCCAGCCCTGTTTATGTTTATCCCAAAATTCTTGGCTTAAATACCATCCTGAGTTCCTTGCTTGGTCAACAATATCTGACATAATTTTATCCTCCTTCTTGAATAACCATTGATCATATTTCAGAAATAAATTCACAATATTGTATACTTCATATCGTTTTACGTCCTGTTTTAAATCAGATGAAAGAATCGGAAGTAAAAATCGATAAACATGTTTTCCTTCTGTCATTGCCTGAAAAGCCTTGATGACTGAAAACTGTTGGAGTTGATTTCCTTTATTATTTACACGTTCAATTAATGAATGCAGTCCGAAAAGAAGATTGCTTTTCCCTTCATTATCCAGATGTTTTTTAAGATATTCGAATAGTTTAATAAAATAAGCGGACTTGTCAATTGTTACTTCTCTCAAAATGAAACTTTTCTGACCACTGTCTCGTTTTAAAAATAAAGCTGTTTGAAAAACAGACCCATACTCATCAATTAAGCCTCTTTTTTGAGAAGCTTCCATTAAATTTCCATTCGTTTTTGGCAACAGCTTTTCACAAAGATCATAATAGAACGATAATGTAAAGGCTGCAGTCCCCTTGGGAATTCTATTGAATGAACTTTCATAATTTTTAGTTGTGTGTTCAGCGCCAATAACGCGTGATAAACCTCGTTTACCTGATAGTGAAAGATGTAGTTGCCGTGTTGCTAAAAGATTACCTGGAATATGCGGCAAAATATAATATGTATCATTTCCATCCTGTCTAAAAAATAGGAGTAAGGGACTAAATAAAGCCATAAAGCCACATTTCCAACATTTTTGAGATACTTGATGGAAGGAATGAAACGTTCTATTTGCTTCTCGCCCCTCAACAAAAGGCATAAAATTTTTAGACTCTCCTGAAAACCATTTTTTTGCTTGATTGTGGCTGTGACTAATGATTGAAGTTCCACAACTTACACATGAATTATCAGTATTTTTTATATTATTATCATCAGAAAATATTATTTTCTTATCAATCAAATAAAATGGAAAACAACTGTTTTTTCTTGTTTGATATGTTTGTTTTTTACCCCTAATTCCTCCACAGTTTTTTAATTCTTCTAAAAGATCCGCCGGAAGGTTGCTTGAATCTCCTTCGTCTTTATATCGAGGTGATTTTAATACAAGTTGAGCTGTTATCAATGGATTTACCATTGGAAAGTGCACTATACCATCTTTTTCACCATACAAAATCCCTTCTTGATTATTTATCTGTTTTTCAGTCGAAACATCATACAACGTGGTTCGAATTCGTTCCAAAGAATAAGATAAAGCCATATCTAATTGACTTTCCTCTCCTGAAAGTAAAAGTTTGTCTGGAGTGAGATTTACATCAATTTCAGAATAGCTTTTTATTGTTTTTGACCATTCACCCATTTTAGAATTTGGAACCGGTTTATTTAGGGTATCGTATAATCCCACAATACCAGCATCGATCCAATAATTGCAAGTTCTTTCGAATACAATCTCGGTATCAGCCATATTGTACCACCGTCCCATAGCCTCGTGATACAAATTTACCGATGCCAAAATAATCAGGTATTTCGGTATTACATTCAAACATTACATCAAAGGGAACAAAATTTAAATTATCCTTAATCTTAATTGGAGTTCCTGTTTTCATCTGAATCAGATTTGTTTTGATTGGGTGTGAAATAGTAATGCCACACCATTTAGCAGCAGTAAGAATATGGTTAGTGATTCCTTTTTCAATGGTTTTCCTTTTCTCTTCTTCTGATAACGATATATACTTTTTTTGTTTCTCTTGATTCAATGCTAAATATGGAGATACGTTTCTATAGATTTTCAGATCAGATTCTTTGAAGCTCGCTTGTTTTGTAGTTTTTGATGCCAATTTAAGTTCCACAGCTAATTCTCTGCGGCCTAAAAATATGGTTATGGATTCAGGCCATTGAAATGATTTTGCAAAATCAACCCCCTCATTTAAAGCTAAAATAAAAACTTCGTTGTTTATTACTTTAAATTGAAACGGTACCCCTCTACTTCTGTATATAGACCTCCCATCTGGATAATGGTTGTGAAAGAGAGGATGTGGGGAGTTATTTACAAAGTAATGTCTAACAGAACTTGGAAATATTTTAAAATCATCTGGAAAATCTCCTGATTTATAGTGTACAAGATACAAGTTATCATTCATATTATTACTTTTCACAGCCTCAATCACCTTTTTCCTTCACTTTTTATTCCCATTTATCCTCTCTCACCCCCCAGGCAGCAGGCACTCAACTCCACAGGAGGTAAGTGTATCTACATTCATCAGCAGTTTATTTTATACTGATAACCATCCCATTCATTATAAATTTAATCATAGCAGGGTGAAAGTATTATTCTAATTATCAGATATAACTATCACAGTATCACCCCCAATATATTTCACTTTTCCGCCGTTACATTTATTAGTAACGCAAATAATGTTACAAACCTGACAAACATGGAACTCACAGGACACAAGAAAGTACACATCGCACCCATGGGCTATGAGATAGACCGCGTCGAACTGGCCATAAAAAAAATCGGTGCAGACAGGGTTTACCTCATAAAAGACCCGCAAGAGAGTAAACAAGGTCTCCTCTACCTTAGCGAACTCACCCGCAGGATAACCAGGCTCATCCCTGAAGAAGAACTCAAAATACTGGAATGCCCGATCTGGGATTTCCAGAAAACCATGTCCCTGCTCTGCGAACTCGTGCGCCGTGAAAAATCTGCCGGCAACTTCGTCTATATAAACCTCTCATCAGGCAGCAAACTATCAGCCGTAGCCGGTACACTGGCCGCCCTTATGTACGGTGCCACTCCTTATTATGTGCGGGCCGAAGAATACAACATCAAATTCCCTAAAACAAAAAATGGCGAGATCAAAGGAGTCACAAGCGGCATCAAGGAAATATTACAGATTCCCATATATACAATTGAGCCGCCAGATGATGACCTTATCAAGGCACTGGCAGTGCTCTTTGAAAACGGCGGCAGGATAAAACAAAAAGAATACATCTTCGCCCTTGAAGAAACAGGACTGCTCAAAGACGTCACATCCGGCAGTGGCAAGCGAAAAGAAGTCACAAAAAAAGGATATGCCAGGGCCAAAAGGCAGTACTTTGAGAAACTCGAAGACAAAGAATGGATAGTCAAAAAGGGAAAAGGACGCTCATCATTTATTGAGATCACAAAAGAGGGGGAAAATACGTTTCAGACATTCAGGGAAGTGACCAAAGTATATCATCAGGATTGAGATATCGTCAGGAGATATTTATTGCTGACATTAAGTGTTCCTTATCTATGAATCAAATCTATATTTACCCGTGTGCATCTGTGGTTGCAATTGAAATGATTATTGCCTTTCCTCCTGCACTGGTGCCTGTATGCTTTTAATCTGGATATAATGGAGCAGGAATGCGACAATCTGATTTATACCATTAAAAGATTTTTAAATCTATTTATATCCAGAACTACCCATAATAGGAAATACAATAAGTTCATTCACCCTTTTTCCTGAAAAACAGCCACTGCTCCTTGTCACCCCTTGGTTTGGTCCTGATAAGACAGTACACGCCTGATAGCCGCTGCCCATCCATCCTGAAGATTATCTTTCCTTTTTCATCATCCACTTCCAACGGCTCGAATGTGCCCCTGTCCCATATCTTGACAGTCCCGGCCCCGTAATGCCCTTCAGGAATCTCACCCTCGAAGTCGGCATATTCCAGGGAGTGGTCCTTGGTTGGTATGGCCAGCCTTTTCACACCCGGCTCGGTTGGTGGTTCCTTTGGCACTGCCCAGCTCCTGAGTACACCCCCAATCTGTAACCGCAGGTCCCAGTGTAACTTTTTAGAATCATGTTCCTGGATAACAAAGACACTTTCGCCTGACGATTTACAAGAACCTACAGGTTCAGTTATCCCTGAAGAATGACGTTCATTCCTGTTTTGTTCAGGTTTCATTGTACTCCCATCCGCGGGCATAGATGTTGAAGCATACATATACCATGTTCAGGTTTGCGGGCACCGCAAACTGCACGGCCATGCAGTATTAACCGGTATGACAAGTCGCTCCACTCCTCCTTCGGGGCCAGCTTCATCAGGTCCTGC
>JAIORG010000149.1 GCA_021108255.1 Anaerolineales bacterium
AGGGGTTGATGACCAATGCTAAACCGTTGGTATTTGCTAACCCCATCGCAACGCGATGCTCCGCCGCCCGAAAAACGCCATCCGAAGCATGGAAGGGTGGGAAGTTGGGATTGCCGTCAAAATCATCATCGGTGGGCATCAGCAGAATTTGTGCCCCGTTGCGTGCAAGTCCGCGTGCTACGTCGAGAAAATGATAATCGTAGCAGATGCCAAGCCCCACTTTTCCATAAGGAGTCTCGAAAACGGAGAAGTTACGAGAGCCAACCTCAAAACCGTGTTCAGCAGCATTGCCAAAGAGCCGAATTTTCGCTCGCTGACCAACTTCTTCTCCATCTGGTCCCATCATAAGGGCGATGTTTTGGAGTTTCCCATTCTCAAGAACTTTATCAGGATTAACGACCAGATAAGCATCCACCTCTTGGGCCAACGCGCTGATTTGAGAGATGATTTCTCTGTTGTCGATAGATGCGATTTTGCTTTCAGACCAGATAATGAAATCTGGTTTTGCGCCGGTTGCGATAATCTCCCGCGTCATGCTTTCGTCTAGGTCGAAAATATCTTGCGACCGCTGGGGATTGTTGAGCCGCTCGTTGGCTTCGCTGGCTTTGATTAATCCCGGAATATCTGGGTCTTGAACCATCATATCGGTCAAAGTGGCAATTGTGAAATGGGGCGAACCTGAATTTGAACTTGAGAGCGTACCCCAGAGCAGTATCGCGGCGACAAGCATTAGTGCGCCAATGCTCGCACGTTTTTCAATCTTCAAACCTTTCAACACAAGTAACGCTATCGCCACATTCGCCAACATCACTAAAAAGCTCAATCCCGGAAAGCCCGTCACACTCAAAATTTGCAGCGCGGGTGGGAATCGCCACATGGATTTTGCGAGTAGAACGAACCACCAATTTTCGGCAACGGGGGCAATAAATCTGATGAATTCAATCGCCGACCACGCAAGGGGGAAGGCAAGTATTTTCAACACATGAGGAAGCCGCGTGTACAACCATCCGCCGAGTTGGATTATCCCCGCGTAAAATGTACCCACAGCGAAAACGAGAAAATAGCCAAGAGTTGGCGAAAAAATGTCGGGGTACCAGTTATGAACTCCCAATGAAAAAAGCAAGCCAAATGGGAGGGCAATGATGTAATGCTCTTTTGGGGGCGAAATAACGATCACAGCCAACAGCGGCACGAGGGCAATCCATCCAATAAATGGGATGTCAAACCCCGGCATTGTGGCGGTTAGTAAAATCCCAGAGAGGGCGGAGAGTAGCAGCTTTTTCCAGAGCGCAAGGTTTTTCATTTATTATCCTTTGAATAAATTATTCAACGTTATCAAAAGCGTGAAATCGCCTTCGACTGTGTATTTTTCTTCCATAATTGCGGATTGACAGTCTAGCTCTCCATGACTGATTGCCAGCCAAATTTCTGGAGATGTCTCTTTACCAATTTTGCCGCGCTTCTCTTTGGATATGTTGAACTTGTCCATCTGCCGCGTCCAATGAGCATCAGCCATGCTGTAGAATGCCTTTTTGCCACCTGCTCACTGCAGCCAGGCTGGTCGGTTTCCCGGAGAAGCTAACTCAATCTCCTTCCCCGTATCCACTTCGAGAATCTTTATTCCTGAAATCACGCCTTCCGAGATGACGGATCTGTAGTCAAAAAGCAAGTATTGGCCGTCTGGAGACCAGGCCGGCTGCCCAAATTGGACCTCTTCTGCACTGGTAAGCTGCCTGGGCTCAGTGCCATCTGAGCGCATAATCCAGACCTGGCTCCCAGTACCCGGGGATTCTTGATCCTTTTCTCGCCTGACAAGTGCAATCCATTCCCCATCCGGTGACCAGGCCGGGAAAGAATCGTCTATATTTAAATCAACTGACAATCTCGTCAACCATTGATTTGCCAGGTTGTAGCTATAGAGTTTATACAAGAAAAGTCCTTCCCGTCTCTCCATGTCAATCAGCAGCAAGTTTTCTCCATCCGGAGACCAGACTCCCGAATATCCGAGTTGAGTAGTTATGGATTGGCTTTCCCCGGTTTCCATTTGATAGATCTTGATTTCCAGAGGATTTATTGAAACATAATTGAGCTGCTTCCCGTCCGGTGACCAGCGGGGGCTGAACCCGGGAGTAAGCGGGTCCTGGAACAAGGGAGTCGTTTCCCTGGTTGTGAGATCCAGCCACCAAATGGATTGAACATTGGCAGGATTGATCTCCAGGTCAAAATCCAGGCGGCTGTAGAGGATCCCCCTGCCATCGGGTGACCAGGCCATATCCGAACAATACGCGTTAGGGCATTCTAAAGCCACAACCTGTTCTCTGGTTTCGGGAAACCACTGCCAGAGCTGCGAGCCGTTCTCCCCAAAAACTGTAGCATAGATCACCGAGCTGTGATCCGGCGCAATAGCAAACGCCCAGATATTTGCATCTGTGGTGACTGGCTGGGAATCCCCTCCACCAGCGGGGATGATACAAAGTTGGGATTGGTTATCCCTATCCAGAGCAGTATAAAGAACACTGGCATTCTCTATATTGAAGAAAGGTACTGCTTCAGCAGACCCTGGATCCCCTATTTGACCCCTAAATAAGCCAATGTTACGGACAGCACTGACAGATAAGATAATCCCCGCCCCCAGCACTATCACCGCGCTGATAATTGGCATGATATAAGCCGCTTTACTGAACCACTGCAGGCGCTCGAAAAGATGTTTGCCTTGTACAATCAAGATGCCAATCGCGACCAAAACGACTGCCAATCCCAGACTGAAAGCAACAATCAAGGATAGACCAAATCCTATCCGATTGATTGTTGCCGCAATTAATAGAATAGCAATGGCATCCGGACAGGGGACCAAGCCTCCGCTGATCGCCAGTGGTATCAGTGAACGCCAGCGAATACTCGCCAGGGGATTTCCCTTCACAGGTCCTCTGGGAATGGATCCCGGCAGGGAGGGATTATGGATGTGGGGCGGTCCAATTTCCTCAATTGGCTGATTGATAACCAGTCGCCTCTCTCCCGTTTCCTGTTCCTGCCTTACGATCAGTTGTTCTTTCTCAAATTGTCGTTGACTCAGATATTCTCGCAGCCAGAACCGCAGTCGGGGATAGAGCAGCCCAACCCCCAGAAATAAGATCAACAAACCTGAGATCAATTCCAGAATCGGAAAAATGTCTGCTGCCAGGAAATATTGGGAAGCTGTTAATGTAATGATGCCCAGAATAAATACGGATCCGGTGTGAGTAAATGTGACAATTGTTCCCAGGACAACAGCATGATAAAGTTTTCCCTGGGAACCTACCAGGTAGGCTGCTACTATGGTCTTTCCATGCCCGGGACTGAGTGCGTGCAGCGCTCCCAGCAAGGCAGCCAAGACCATGGCGCTAAAAATGAAAGTTAGCGAACCTTCATCCTTCTGAATCAAACCTTCCAGTATTGAAACTGGACTGGAATTGGCTCCGGGGGGAGAGTTGGATTCCGCTGCTGCCTCCTCCGCAAGCTCTCCCAACCCGACACTTTCCACTACCCAGGGGATGGATGGCGTGCCGCTTTCCCAATTGATCAGGCTCTTGGAAGGCTCATTTCCAGCTGAGAGACCAAAGTCCAGCTCCAGCGTACCGCTATTCTGGTGGGGAGTATCAAAGGTTATTCCATCCTCTCCCAGGACTTCGTACCAGCTGATGCTGTTTTTTGAGTTGTACCGATTGTGGAGAGCAAGGCGGTGATCTGGGCCAATTTCATCCGGCCAGGATGCCTGCAAATGAACTCGAATGGATTCGTCACCCCTATATAATTTTTGGATCTCATCAGGCCATTCAATCTCTGCCAGGGTGAGGGGCAGGGATTCGCCATCTAATTCGACACTGTAAGTATGGATGATGGTGTTGGCCCATTCCAGAGCCTCAAGGTCGGAAATTGACTGGTCGTCATTTTGGTCAGCTGAATACCAAATTGCCTGGGCAATCATTGGCCCAGGAATTAATTCCCAGGTCACCTGGATCCTGCCAGGTGCCAGGAGCACTGTATGGGTATGGAAATACATATCCGCTGGATGCGCCGAAGCAACCTGGGGGAAAACCAGAACAAGTAAGAGACATATCAACAGCGTGTGGATTATTTTCTGCATAGGCTCAGGGGACGGATCAATCTCTCCGCCTACCTGATGATAGCACTTTTCAGTTATAGCGTAAACGAAGTGCCTGCTGCTCCTGATTGGTTCAGATTACATTCACCACTTAAAGCGCAGCCTGACCAAGCCAATGTATTTCATGTTACTATGAACTCATTACATCCAATTGTTGCCATAAAAAGGAACACCAGATGACAAAACAAAATCAAGAAAAAACCATTGGAAATAACAAAGTGGAAAGCGTTAAGGTCCCCGAGGAAATGATCGCGAGGACAAAGCACTCCGTCACGATAGAGGGTCAAGAAATTAAATACACTGTCACTGCAGGAACGATGATCCTTAAAGAAGAAGAGGAAAAAAGTGGAGAGAA
Organism: Anaerolineales bacterium; assembly: GCA_021108255.1. Taxonomy (GTDB): domain Bacteria; phylum Chloroflexota; class Anaerolineae; order Anaerolineales; family UBA11858; genus B10-G9. Next base: position 4,497 of record JAIORG010000149.1, read on the forward strand.
GGCTAAAGCATCAATATTTTATATAGCTTATACAAAAAACGAGGTGGAGGACATTGGACAACGCCCAATTACCTTCTCCTTCAATGGCGGACCAGGCTCATCATCAGTTTGGCTCCACCTTGGTGTGCTCGGACCTCGACGGGTGCTAATGGGTGATGTAGATAATCCTGTCTCTCCACCTTACCAAATGGCCGATAATGAGTATTCATTGTTGGACAAATCAGATCTTGTTTTTATTGATCCAGTTGGTACAGGGTATAGTCGACCGGTTCCCGGTGAAGAAGCAAAACAATTTTACAGTGTCAAAAAAGACGTCAAGTTTGTGGGGGAGTTCATTCGCCTCTTCACCACACGTTATGAGCGATGGTCTTCGCCAAAGTTTTTAATCGGTGAGAGTTACGGGACAACACGGGCTGCTGAGCTTTCCGGCTATCTTCAAGAACGGCATGGAATGTATTTCAATGGCATCATGCTGGTTTCATCTGTCCTTGATTTCCAAAGCATCGTATTTTCCCCTGGGAACGACATGCCTTATTTGTTATTCCTGCCATCCTTTACAGCAACTGCCTGGTACCATCAGCGGTTGTCTGATCGTTTACAGTCTGATTTTGAGAAAACGTTAAATGAGGTGGAGAATTTTGCACTCACAGAATACGCAGGGGCTTTGCTGAAGGGAGCTACTCTTCCTGATCAGAAAAGAAAAGAAATCGTGGAAAAATTAGCGGATTATACAGGCCTTTCCCAGAAATATATTGAAGAAACCAATTTGCGCCCCAACATTCACCGTTTTGTGAAAGAATTGCTGCGGGACGAAAGACGCACCGTTGGCCGGTTGGATTCACGGTTTAAAGGAATTGATAGGGATGCGGCGGGAGAAAAATTTGAGTTTGACCCCAGCTACAGCGCGATACAAGGCTCTTTCACTGCTGTCCTGAATGACTATGTCCGCAGGGAATTGAATTTTAGTAATGATTTACCTTATGAGGTAATAGCTAATTTATATGAAACCTGGGGTTATGATGAGTTCGCCAATCAATATGTTAACGTCGCTGAAACTTTACGCAAAGCAATGTCGTTAAATCCTTCATTAAAGGTATTCGTAGCCAATGGATATTTCGATCTGGCTACACCTTACTTCGCCACGGAATATACTTTTAATCATCTGCAAATCGATCCCTCTCTTGAAAAGAATATCACTATGACCTACTATCAGGCTGGACATATGATGTATGTTCATCATCCTTCTTTAATCGAACTGAAAGGGGATTTAAGTGCCTTTATTCAATCTGCGATAACAGGCAAATAATCACTGAACAGATTATTTGCCTGTACCTTTCAAGTAAGCTGGGATAATATATTTATTATCCCTCCTGACTGGTCAGTGGTCTTCTGTAAACTGTTTCTTTTTTGTTTACCTTATATCCAACACCCTCGTACAATGACAAGGCCTGGTGCTGATTTTGGGTATCCACACTCAAGGCAGTCTCCTCCATACCCATCTCCTGGAACATCTTGATGCTCGATACTAACAGGTAGCGGGCTAAGCCCTGTCGTCGATAAGGATGCCTGACAGAGATATCCTCTGTATACCCACGCTTTCGCTGGTATTCATGGTTCTCTTCTTCGTGGATATAGTTAAGCACCATCCCGGCAACTTGATCCTTATCCCAGGCAACTTTCCATAAACTGGGGTTGAATGTGGGTTGTGACAGGAAGCGCTGGTACCCTTCTTCTGTACCTTCGACAAAACCCCAATGATCACGAAACGCTTCATTGTCAGCATTAAAGAGATCCCGATATCTATTTTCAGGTACAGGACGAACTTCTAATTCTTTGGGAAGAGATACTTCCGGGAGGGGCTCATCGATTGGGCGGACCATCTCATAGCCCCAGCGCACCTCCTTATACCCATTCTTTTTCAGCAATAGAGCGACATCGGCTCGTTGATCATTGTGGTCGTTCTGATAATATTTATTATTATCTTCTGGATGATCAGCCGCAATTAATCGGCCCCGATGCTCAGTAAACTTAAGGATTGCTGTGCCGATACCTTTTCGTCTCCAGGCGGGAATCACCCATCCCAAACCATAATAAATTCTATCGCCAGTGTCTTCCGGATACCATCCAGTCCTACCATATCCAATGGCTTTACCATCTACTTCAGCAAAGATCAGATCCGTATGAGGATCGCTTCTTTCCAGATGTTTGTAATGATGGGATATATTCTCTAAAGTCATCGTATAATCTACCCCATCCACATGTTTGCAGGCATTGAAGACAGCTAGTATATTGGCGAAATCGGATTCTCCCTGGAAAAGCCTAAACCTTAATCCCGGGATATCAGGTATTTCTGGAATAACTTCCTTTCGTATCTCGATTTCTTTTCCTTTCATTTTTCCTCCAAATCATTCTTTTTATATCTTTCTCTGCAGGAGATAAGAATCACAATTGATTTCATTCTGCCCTCGATTTGCCTTTGTCGTCTTCCGGAAGGCGGAATTTAAACCAGGCTGGTATCACAGTGAGCAAAGAGATAACCGCGGTGATAGAAAAGGGAGTTTGGGGACTATAGCGATCCCAAAGTCTAGCACCAATCGCTGGCGCTGGGAGGGAAAATAATCCCAAACTACTGTGCAGCAGTCCAAACGCAGTCCCCCGGAGTTTTTCCGGAACCGCTTTGCTGGTCAAAGATTGGTAAGCTGGCGACATCGATCCTACCCCAACACCAAAAATTGCCCAGGCCGCTGCGTATCCCCAGAATGTGTTGACGTTGAGAAAAACGAGTAAAGCCACAAAAGTAAGGAAAAATCCTACCACGATAGCCACTCGTTCCCCTTTCTGATCAGCGAATTTTCCAGCAGGTATAGTTGTTACCATATTGAAGATCCCAAAAACTGAACTTAATAAGCCGATTTGGCGCATGGATAATCCACCCACTTCCTCCAGGTAAAGGGATTCCAGAGTGAAAGACATGGTAAAGGCGATATCCCGGACACCATCTGTGATTAAAATCCAGGTCATCACACCACCTGCCAAAAGCAAACCTCCCATAGCGCCGAGATTTCCTTTTAAACTGCTAAGCGACAATTTATCTGGGTTTGCTTCCGCACCACGGGCAGCTGTGCGAGCCATGCTAATTCTTATCATGGCGGCAAAAGTGTATATTATTCCTGAAGAGATGAGCATCACTCTAAATCCATATAGGTCAGCCAACCACCCTCCGAGTGGTGGGCCAATCACTAATACAAGCATGAAGATACTATCGGTAATCCCAAATACCCGGGCTCGATTCTCTTCCGCTGATTGGTCGGCTATAAAGGCACTGAAGCTGGGGCCGATTAAGGAACGCGTGATAGCTCCTAACCCCTCACCAAGTAAAACCCACTGCCAGGTAGGAGCGAGGATTAATCCCACATAAGACAGTACCCCCGCCACGCTCCCCATCGCTATGCTTCGTAATCGTCCCAGGGTATCAGAAATCCAGCCACCCAGAATTTGCAATATAAGCGGCAATATACTGGAGAGTGTGAAAAATAAGCCTATTTGAACCACACTGGCATTGAGAGACTTAAGGTACAGCGGCAGCAGGGAACCATACATCATGCCGGCAATATTTGCCAACACCATTGCTGTCATAAATAGTTTAAGCACATTGTTGATTAATGGTGGTTCTTTTTTAGTCGTCGAATTTTTACACATTACTAAAGATCCTTTGTGAATCAAGCATTCATCACAGGCCCAGTTCTTTGTAATTCAGATTGTTTTCCAATATTTGCGTTTGCTATTTGTTTATTCATCGCTTGCTCCTAGAAAATAAATACCGGTCAGGGTAAATTCAACCCATGACCGGTATGATGATATCCGTATTAAAAAAAATTAGCCACGGGTTTGTGAAGTCCACCGTGGCTTAAAAAACAACCTTAATATCTATTTTTAAACAGCAGGTTTACTTCGACTTCCTTTATATATTCCGCCTTTTCCAAGGGAGAACACATTAGGATTTTTAGAATCAATGAATTTGCGCATTTGAAGTCGAGCCTCCTGATTAACACTTTAACGATGAGAATTCTATCATTAATAAATGGAATCTGTCAAGAACTTGATGACGTGTGATGACGCGTGATGACGCGTTTTCTCTGAAATTCCGCCAAATCGACTTTTCTTTAGGGTCGTTCAATTTCACAAGTACAAAAGAAAATGCTTTTCAACCCAAATAAGGAATCGCGCCAGGTAAACCCCGGGGATTTTCTGATTATTGATACACC
>JAIORG010000228.1 GCA_021108255.1 Anaerolineales bacterium
CGGACAGCCAGATTGGCTTTGCTGTTTTATGCTGATGGCGAGAAGCGGTATATCATCGCTCCAGTAGTATTGCGAGTAGGTGATACCGTGGTATCCGGACTGGAAGGAGAAATTGCTCCTGGGAATATGTTGCCCTTAAGCGTTATTCCAACCGGTACCCGAATCCATAATATTGAGTTGAAAGAAGGAGCAGGAGGGCAGTTGGTGCGCTCCGCGGGCACATCTGCCAGATTAATTGCCAAAGAAGGAAAATACGGTCAGGTCCGATTGCCTTCGGGAGAAATTCGCCTGATCCGGCAGACCTGCATGGCAACAATCGGCCAGGTGGGCAATGTTGATCATGGTCTTATTAATCTGGGTAAAGCAGGCAGGAAACGCCATATGGGCATCCGCCCCACTGTCCGTGGATCTGCTATGTCTCCCCGGGACCATCCGCATGGAGGTGGTGAAGGCCGTTCTCCGATAGGTATGCCGAGTCCCAAGAGCCCCTGGGGTAAGAAAACACTGGGTGCAAAAACCCGCCGGAATAAGAGAACCGGTAAGTATATTGTCCGGGATCGACGGGTCGGAAAGAAGAAACGTCGCTAAAATGTTCCTGTATTGCAGCAAATCAAGGCAATGCATTAGGAGTTGAAGGTATGTCAAGATCACTGAAAAAGGGTCCATTCATAGACCCCAAGTTATTAAAGAAAATTGAAGCCATGAATGAGCGTGGAGAGAAGAAAGTAATTCGGACCTGGAGCCGAGCCAGTGTTATTTTCCCCCAATTGGTGGGGCACACGATCGCGGTTCATGATGGCCGCCGGCACGTTCCGATTTATATCACAGAGAATATGGTTGGACATCGCCTGGGTGAATTTGCTCCTACCCGGACATTCCGTGGGCATTTAGCGGCGAAGCGAACATCCCGTAAGACGGAAACTGATGACTCCGCAGCCGGGGAGATTTAGATATGGAAAAAAATATCAAAGCAAAAGCACGTCATATCCCTGTTTCCGCGCAAAAAGCGCGCCTGGTAATTGACCTGGTGCGAGGAAAAGACGTTGTAGAGGCCTTGGAAGTGTTGAGTTTCACTCCCAACAAAGCTGCTCTCCCCGTTTCAAAACTGATTAATTCAGCGATTGCTAATGCGGAGAATAACTTAGGTCTTAACCGGTATGATTTATACATTCACTATTTTGTTGCTGATGAAGGGCCGACCCGCAAGTGGCGCCGCTTTGGAGCCCGGGGACGGGTGAAACCCCGTCTGCGCCGGTCATCACACTTTTCTATTGTATTAAGAGAACATGAAGAGGCATAGGAACGATTGATGAAAGCAACTGCCCCAAAATCGAGTTTTCTGTGGGCGGACGTGATCAGTAGGAGAAATTATGGGTCGTAAAGTACATCCAATTGGATTTCGTTTGAAAGTTACCAAGACCTGGGATGCACATTGGTTTGCCGAAGGTGATCAATATGTGGAGCACTTGCAGGAAGATCTCGCGATTCGAAACTTGATTCATGAAGAAGCGGATAAAGCAGGTATTTCCAAGATTGAAATTGAACGGTTCCCGGGGAAAGTAAAAGTTATCATCCATACTTCAAAACCTGGTGTTTTGATTGGCCGGAAAGGCGCAAATGTTAAGATCATGCGCAGTAGTTTGGAAGGGCTGGTCGGAAAGACTATTGATGTGGATATCAAAGAGATTGAAGCCCCTGACCTGGATGCTTACCTGGTGGCAGTAAATGTAGCACGCCAGATTGAAAGCCGGATCAGTTTTTCACGGGCTATGAAGCGGACCATCCAGCGCACAATGAGGGAAGGAGCCGAAGGTATACGGATTGAGGTTTCAGGCCGCCTGGGCGGTGCTGAAATGTCCCGAACCATTCATATGCGGGAAGGACGGGTTCCACGTCAGACATTAAGGGCTGATATTGATTATGCACTGGCTGAAGCGGCTACTACTTACGGCAATATTGGCGTAAAAGTATGGATCTATAAGGGTGAAGTCCTGCCAGTACTGGACGAAGACGAAGAAGAAGAAGCACATGACGGAGTTTACGTCAGTAAATAAGGTTTAGCTTTTTAGATTTCAGCGGAGAAATGAGAGGATTAGTAACATGTTGATGCCAAAACGTGTCAAATTTAGAAAACAGATGCGTGGTCGAATGAAAGGGAAAGCATACCGCGGCTCGGAACTGCACTTTGGTGATTACGGGCTTCAGGCCTTGGAACCTGCCTGGATCACTGCCCGGCAAATTGAGGCTTCTCGCCGAGCTATGGTTAGAGCTATGAAGCGCCGAGGTAAAGTTTGGATTCGTATCTTTCCTGATAAACCGATCACAAAACGAGCGGCTGAATCCCGAATGGGTAAAGGCAAAGGCGATGTTGAATATTGGGCTGCTGTTGTTAAACCCGGAAGGATCATGTTTGAAATAGGTGGAGATGTTGGGGAGAGTGTGGCAGTTGAGGCATTGCGGCTTGCTTCCTACAAGTTACCCATAAAAACAAAAGTAGTCCGCCGAGAAGAAGTAGGAGAAAGCGCATGAATGCAGAAGAAATCCGGGCCTTAGCGGACGAAGAAATACAAGCTCAGATTGATGAAACCAGGGAAGAAATGATGAATCTCAGGTTTCAACAATCAACCGGTGAGTTATTGAATACCTCCCGGATAACAGAGATCAGGCGTTTGATTGCCAGATTTGAAACAATATTACGAGAACGCGAGCTGGAAGGTGAATCATGAGTGAACGCCGTCATATGACTGGTGTTGTAACCAGCAATAAAATGGATAAGACAGTTACTGTTAGGATTGCCCGGCGGTTCCGCCATCGCCTATACAAAAAAGTCATCGACCGCCATACTTCAGTTAAGGCGCATGATGAATTAGGATGCGATATCGGCGATAAAGTTCTGATAGTGGAATCCAAACCGATTTCAAAGACAAAACGGTGGGCTGTGGAAGAAATCATTAGAAAAACGGTTTCTACTCAGCAAGCCTAAACGGAGTCAGGAATGATACAACAAGAATCAAGAGTAAATGTTGCCGACAACTCTGGGGCCCGCGAACTGCTGGTAATTCGAGTTCTGGGCGGATCAACCCGTCGATATGCCCGTGTTGGTGATGTTGTAGTCGGGTCGATTAAAGAAGCTACTTCACAGGGATCTGTTAAAACCCATGAAGTAGTAAGAGCAGTTGTTGTTCGCACAGCAAAAGAATGGCGCCGTAAAGACGGCTCAACTGTAAAATTTGACGATAATGCCGTAGTTATCCTGGATACTGATGGCACGAACCCAAAAGGTACCCGTATCTTTGGACCGGTTGCCCGTGAACTTCGAGAAAGGGGATATATGAAAATTGTTTCCCTTGCGCCAGAAACGGTCTAAGAAATAAGAAGCAGGAGTAATTGACGTGAAATATAAAATTCGAAAAGGCGATACCGTTGAAATAATCAGCGGACGAGCTGCTGATAAAGGTGAACAAGGAGAAGTTCTTAAGGTTTACCGGGAAAAACAGCGGATTACCGTACAAGGAATTAATATCCGGAAAAAGCACCAGGGGCAAATTCAAAGCCAGGGCAGGACAATGTCCCCTGGAATTATCGAATTTGAAGGTCTGGTTCATATTTCCAATGTGATGCTTGTCTGTCCATCGTGTGGGAAACCCACCCGAGTTGGGATTTCTCGTGAAGATGGAAAAGCCCACAGGATATGTAAACGCTGTGAAGCGGTGATTGACTAATTGCTGGGAGCGGAAGAATGAGTAGATTAAAAGAGCGTTATCAGAAAGAAGTTGTACCCGGTCTTATTAAAGATCTTGGATTAAAGAATGTTATGCAGTGCCCCCGGGTCATGAAAGTGGTCGTGAATATTGGTGTGGGTGATGCCCTCGATAATGGCAAGCTGCTGGATGAGTCGGTTCGTGATTTGACAAAAATTACGGGACAAAAACCCATCATCAATAAATCCAAAAGGAATATTGCGAATTTTAAACTTCGGGTTGGATCAGCTGTCGGCACTTCAGTCACCTTGCGGGGATATAAGATGTGGTCCTTCCTGGATCGATTAATGAATGTGGCCTTACCCCGGGTACGTGACTTTCGGGGTGTGTCTCCTAATTCATTTGATGGAAGGGGAAATTACACCCTCGGTATCACTGAGCAGCTGGTTTTTCCGGAAATAGATTATGACGAAGTCAGCAAGATTCGAGGACTTGAGGTAACTATTGTTACATCCAGCCAGGACGACGAATCGGGTAGGGAGCTGCTGCGAAAACTGGGGATGCCGTTTAAGGAGGATAACCGCTAATGGCAAAGAAAAGTATGATTGCACGGGAAACGAAACGTAAATATAAGGTCAGGGAAATAAATCGATGTAAAAAATGCGGACGGCCGCGAGGATATATGCGCCGGTTCGGATTGTGCAGAATTTGTTTCCGTGAATTGGCACTCGATGGGAAGATTCCCGGAGTTGTCAAATCATCCTGGTAGATTGGATGGAGGATAAGTAATGAGTTTTAATGATCCAATTGCTGATATGCTAACGCGAATCCGAAATGCAGTGAGAGCAGAGCATTCTCAAGTAGCAATGCCGAGCTCAAAGATGAAGGTATCCATTGCAAAAATTTTGGCTGAAGAGGGATTTGTCAGCAATTTCGAAGTCACTGAAATAGAAGATTCAGCCCATAAAACCTTAACCCTTGACTTGAAATATGTCGGTAAACGGCGTACTAAACGCTCTGTAATTACCGACTTGCAACGGGTAAGTCTTCCCGGTCAGAGAATTTATGCAGGGAAAGGTGAGATACCATACGTTTTGTCTGGAATGGGTATTTCCATTCTAACGACCTCAAAAGGTGTAATGACTGGACGTGAGGCGAAAAAGCAAGGCGTTGGTGGAGAAATTGTTTGCAAAGTATGGTAGGAGATTTGTGGCCTGGCTTGCAGTATACAGTCAGGAACGATCAAGGAGAATGAACCGTGTCTAGAATTGGACGTCTGCCGGTTGAAGTCCCGTCCGGCGTAGATGTAAAAATAAATGGATCGCACGTAAAGATCAAAGGGCCAAAGGGAGAAATGGAATTTACCTTTTCTCCGGGCATTGACCTCTCCTTGAAGGATGGGGAAATCATCGTCACAAGACCTTCTGATATCAGAGAAATGCGATCTTTACATGGAACCACCCGGGCATTGATCCAAAATATGATCATTGGCGTAACGGATGGTTATCAAAAAGAACTGCAGCTGGTGGGCGTGGGATACCGCGCTGCCATGCAGGGGAAAAACCTGGTACTGAATGTTGGGTACTCACATCAGGTTGAAATTGAACCCCCCCAGGGGATTGATTTTGAGGTGGGAGACCGGGCACAGCAGGTGTTTATCAGAGGTATTGATAAACAGAAAGTAGGCCAGGTAGCAGCGGATATCCGGAAAGTTAGAAAGCCTGAACCGTACAAAGGAAAGGGCATTCGGTATAAAGATGAGAGGGTCCGACGTAAAGCAGGTAAAGCGGGTAAGGTAGCTTAATATGGCAAAAAAACGAACTAGAGGGGATGCTCGTAAAAGGCGGCATCTAAGAATCCGCCGCAATGTTTTCGGAACACCTGAAAAACCTCGTTTGAATGTATATCGTAGTTTGGACGAGATTTATGTTCAGGTTATTGATGACACGAAAGGTCACACCCTGGCTTCCGCATCAACAATTGATTCGGGACTCAAGAAGAAATTAAAGGGGATGACGAAAAAAGAAAAAGCAAAGTTGATTGGTCAAACTATTGCTGATCGTGCAAAAGATAAAGGCATTAAAAGCGTAGTTTTTGACCGCGGCGGATTTAAATACATTGGCCGTGTCGCGGCTCTCGCTGAAGGTGCCCGTGAAAATGGACTGAAGTTTTAGATAACGGACCGGGAGAAGGTTATGACAAACGGTTATAAAGATAATTCTGAACAAGAATTAGATGAAAGGATCGTAAATATTGAGCGTGTTGCTGCCGTTGTGAAAGGTGGACGCCGGTTTTCCTTCAGGGTAACTATGGTAGTCGGCGATCATAAGGGCAAGGTGGGTTTGGGTTTGGGAAAAGCCAAATCTGTGCCTGATGCTATTCGTAAAGCAGCTGCAAACGCTAAAGATGATATGCATCCTGTAGCTACCTATGACACCACTATCCCTCATAAGGTGATTGGTAAAGTCAGCGGCGCAAGAGTTCTGCTGAAACCGGCATCAGAAGGTACTGGCGTTATCGCAGCTGGAGGTGTTAGGGCTGTTGTTGAAGTTACCGGGATTTCTAATATTTTAACGAAATCACTGGGAAGCAATAACGCGATGAATATCGCAGCCGCTACCATTAATGGCCTGGAGCAGTTAAAAGATCCCTACGAAGAAGCTGCTAACCGGGGAGTTGATGTAGAAAAACTAATTCCCTTCTGGGATCGAGGATAGAACCATGGCTAGGAAGAAAAAAGATAAAATGCTGAAAATTACTCTGGTGAGAAGCCCCCATGGGCGATCGCAACCACAGCGGCGAACGCTGGAAGCCCTGGGATTAAGAAAAATCAACCAAATGGTCGAACGCCCGGACCATCCCAGTGTCATGGGGATGATTGAGCGTGTGAAACACCTTGTTGAGGTTGAGTAAGTAGGTTGGAAGGAATTAAATATGAAATTGCATGATTTGAAACCAAATGTAGGGTCAAAAAAGAATCGGAAACGTGTCGGACGTGGTTATGGTTCCGGAACTGGAAAAACTTCGGGCAGAGGTACAAAGGGTCAAAACTCCCGGGCAGGTGGTGGAGTTCCTCTCTGGCACCAGGGTGGAGACACACCTTATTACCGCAGAATGCCGAAAAAACCCGGATTTAAGAACTTTAACCGGGTGGAATACCAGGAAGTGAATCTGGAATACTTGTCAGCTTTTAGAAAGGGTTCCGAGATCACACCAGAAATATTAAGGGAAGTTGATTTGATCAATACTCTTAACCGCCCGGTAGTTATTTTGGGCCGTGGGGAGTTGAAAAAACCCTTAAAAGTAAAAGCCCACCGTTTTTCCAAGAAAGCCAAGGAAAAGATTGAAAAAGCTGGTGGAACTGTAGAGATTATTGAGGGATAGAGGAATTATTATCCCTATTAGGTATTATGAATCTATTTCTTTCCCGGAAGGGATTGAACATAGGAGAGTAGATAAATGAAAACATCTGCTTGGCGATATTTATGGAAAGCAGAAGATATCCGGCGAAAATTACTGATCACTATGATGATCCTGGTAATTTACCGGCTTGCAGCACATGTTCCCATCCCTGGAGCTAACAGGGAGGCAATTTCTGCGATTATTACCGGCGGCGGCGCTGGAAGCACCTTTGTAGGCATTCTGGATATGCTTTCAGGTGGTACAGTATCCAACTTCTCCGTGCTGGCAATGGGTGTTTACCCGTATATTACGGCACAGATTATTCTCCAGCTTCTGGTTCCAATTATCCCTGCCCTGCAGCGGAAAATGGAAGAGGATCCCCAGGAAGGAAGAAAATGGATGGAACGCTGGACTTATATTCTGGCAGTGCCGATGGCTGCTCTTCAGGCCATTGGTCAGATCCGGATTTTTTCCAGTCTGGCTGGTGGGGTCCCGATTATAGATGACTTTGGTTTTAGCGGAGCTTCGCTGATCCCCAGTCTGGCGATTATCGCCAGCATGACTGCGGGAACCATGTTTGCCATCTGGCTGGGTGAATTAATCTCTGAGTACGGTATTCGGAATCAGGGTCTTTCCTTGTTGATTTTCGCCGGTATTGTGTCCAGATTACCGCAAAACTTTGGCCAAATTATCAGTAATCAGGAAAATCGCTGGATAACGCTGGCTTTTTTGGTGGCGATTACGGTAATGGTTATTTATGCAATTGTTTATGTGCAGCAGGGACAGCGGAACATTCCGGTTATGTACCCTGGCCGCAGAGTTGGAAATCGTCAGTCCATGCCGGTGAAAGGAACATTACCGCTGAAAGTTAACATGGCTGGCATGATCCCGCTTATTTTCGGACAATCGCTGCTGACATTCCCGGCGATTGTTGCCAGTTTCTTCATTGAGTCACAGACGTTCTGGGTATCCAACCTGGCCTTGCAAATTCAGGCTTTATTCGGAGGAACTTCCTCCTGGTATTGGCTGCTATACTGGTTGATGGTGGTCGGCTTTACCTTCTTTTATACTGACGTGTTATTTGCACAGCAGGATTATGGCACAAACCTTAAACGTGCAGGGGCCCAGATACCGGGTGTTAGCCGGGGAGCTCCAACTCAGAGGTATTTAACAAAAGTGCTGCGGAGAATTACATTCCCCGGCGCATTTTTCCTGGGTACAATAGCGATTTTCCCGTTTATCGTCGGTGTTGTTTTATCTGGTTTGGGTTTATCCGGAATAACCGCCGGAGGTACAGGAATCATGCTGATTACCTCATCAGGGTTGCTGATTGTGGTTGGTGTAGTTAGAGACACATTCCAGAATATCGATGCAGAATTGAAGCTGCATGGATATGATGAGAAGTTGCTTGTACGTTAATAAATTAATGAGCAGTATTCCAGGATAGAGTAAAACGATTCCGGGATTGGATTTTGATAATGAGTTCTTTTGACAAGCAGTTGATCAAAACCGAGGTGGAGATCAAAAAGATGCAGGAAGCGGGCAGAGTTAATGCCCTGGTCCTGGATGAAATCAAGTCCATGA
>JAIORG010000196.1 GCA_021108255.1 Anaerolineales bacterium
GAAAGACCAGGGATTTGACCGAGCGGTGGAAATGTGCAACGGAGCCAGCGTCTGCCGGCAGCTTGAGGACGGAGTAATGTGCCCATCCTTCCAGGCATCGCGGGATGAAAAACACAGCACTCGCGGACGAGCCAATCTGCTAAGAGCAGCCATGAGCGGAAAACTGGGTCCGGAAGGGATGGCATCCCCAGATCTGTATAAGGCCCTGGATCTTTGCCTTTCCTGCCAGGCATGCCTGAATGAATGCCCCTCCGCTGTGGATATGAGCAAGTTAAAGGCGGAGTTCCTCTACCAATATTACCGGGTTCACGGAATCCCGCTCAGAAACAGAATCTTCGCCAACATTGCCCTGATCAGCAAACTTGCTCAACCTTTCTCCTTCCTGGTGAATCCTATACTTCAAGGACCCGCGCGGCACCTGCTTTCGATTGCTGGGATCCATCCAGACAGAGAAATGCCATCATTCGCTGAAGAGACATTTACTTCCTGGTATGGAAAACAATCCCGGTCAGCGCGCTCTCAAAAAAACCAGCAGGTGGTGTTCTTCTATGACACTTACCTGGAATACAACTATCCACATATCGGACAGGCAGTTGTAAAGATTTTTGAAAAAGCCGGGGTGGATCTAATTGTGCTCAACGAAAAAGTTGATTCCGGCAGGCCTGCTTTCTCTAAAGGTATGCTTGAAAAAGCCAGAAAGCTTGCAGTACAAAACCTGGAGATCCTGACACCCTATGCTGAAAAAGGAATACCTATCGTCGGCTGTGAGCCCAGTGTGGTGGTAATGCTGAAAAAAGAATACCGGGATTTAGTTCCAGGTTCCGGGTCGGATTTAATAGCCCAATCAGCCCTGATGGTAGAGGAATATCTTGTCCAGGAAATCGATGCCGGAAAAATTTCATTCCAATTTGATGACCAGCCCCGCCGTGTGCTCTACCACGGTCACTGCCAACAAAAAGCAAATTTTGGGACTGAGGACACGATTAAATTGCTGGGATTCCTCCCGGGCTGCAAGGTAGAGGAAACAGAAGCCGGATGCTGCGGCATGGCTGGCGCTTTTGGATATGAGAAAGAACATTATGAATTTTCATTAGAGATCGCGGAATTAGCACTTGCTCCAAAAGTGCGCGATGCGGATCTCGAGGTAATCATCTGCGCCTCAGGAACATCCTGCAGAGAACAAATTCAACACACTGCAAAGCGGGAGGCAATTCACCCTCTGGAATTATTTGCAGATGCCATCATTTGAAACCTCCCGGATTTATAGAACCCCAGAGGTCTATTCCTGGTGGATACGCTATAATAAAGCCAACGAAAACAATCCTTTAAATAAATAGAAGGCATAGGAGACCTTGTGAGTTCAAAAAAACGTACTGGTTTTGGATCCTATCCGCTGCGCTACCTGGCGCTGGGTCTGCTGATGAAGGGGCCAGGACACGGCTATCAGCTGGATCAAACCCTGTCTGATAAGTTTGGGATGATTTGGAAAGCCGGTCAAACCAAACTGTATGTCACACTCTCCGATCTAGAAAAACAAGGCCTGCTGAGAACAAAACTGGAGCGGCAAAAAAACCGGCCAGACCGAAAGGTCTACCACCTCACAAAACAGGGACAGGAAACTTTTCTGGATTGGGTGGGGAAACCGGTACCTTCTCTCAGGGCAGCCCGAGTGGAGCTGCTTGCCAAGCTGCGATTTTATGATTGGCTGGTTCTGCCTAACGCTGCTGAGCTGATCCACGCTCAGCAGGAAACCTTCCTGAAAATGATCACCGAATGGGAAAAGGAAAAAGCCGGTGAGAAAGACCCCTTCCTGGGACTGGTATATGATTTCCGCATCAACCAGGCTCAATTTATTATGGATTGGCTGGAAACCTATCAAAAAAAGATCGTCAAGACAAGTGGAAAACACTGATCAAGCGCTAATATTATGTGAATCATTCTCTTTTTTTTAATACCCTATTTGCAAAAATAATATTCTATGGTTAAATAATATAATCATAAATGAAGTTCACTATGAAACAAAGAAAATATTACTATACAACCCGTGATTTGCTGCTGATGGCTGCCCTGGCCGCCCTGGGAGGAATTGCCAGCACTTATATCAATTTCATCGGTGATTTTTTCCAATCCGTTTTGGGTTTTGCCGGCACAACCCAGTGGGCTGCCGGTCTGCACGTGCTCTGGCTGGTGCTAGCGGTTGGACTCACCAAAAAGCAGGGAGCTGGGACCATCACCGGGATATTGAAAGGTGCAGTGGAGCTGTTCACCGGCAATACCCACGGTCTGCTGGTCCTGCTGGTGAACATTGTAGCCGGACTGATGGTAGATCTGGGTATGCTGCCGTTCCGGAAGCGAGATCACTGGCTCCCTTATGCCTTTGCGGGTGGAATTGCCTCCGCGTCAAACATTTTTGTGTTTCAGCTATTTACAGCGGTTCCAGCCGATATCCTGACCTATGGCGTCATTGGTTTAATCGCGCTGGTGGCATTTGTATCCGGAGTTATTTTTGCCGGGATCCTCGGTTTTGCTTTGCTGTCTACACTGCGCCGTTCCGGAGTCGTAAAAAATCAGGAATCGCAACCTATAGGAAGGAATACACTCTGGATCCTGCTGGCAGGTGCGGTCCTGCTGTCCGGGGGAATCTTTGGTTATCTGAAAATTGCCCGGAGCGGCACAGAATCTGTAGCCATCACCGGCGCGGTTTCTTCGCCCTATGAGTTCACGGCAGGGAAGGATACCCTTCAGGAAGAGAAAGTTGAATTTATGCAGGGAGGTGTCACTGTTTCCTACCGGGGTTATTCGCTGCAAAGGATACTTGAGGGAGCTGAACCTGATCCGGATGCCAACTATATCACCTTTGAGGCATTAGATGGATACACTTTTTACATCTCCGCGGAGGAATTATCCAGGAATTCAAACCTGATTCTTCAATCCCAGGGGAAGGGAGAAAACCAGGTTTACAACATGGTGGGCCCTGAAAGTAATAAGGCCTGGGTCAACGGCGTGGTGAAGATCAATGTTGTTAAAGCAGGAGCCCTGCTGATTAAAAACAATGGAGAGGAGTTAATATTTAACGCTTCGGGTTGGACCCAGGAAATGGACAGCACTACTCTGGATGCCGGTTATGGTTCAAAAAAATACCAGGGCGTCCCGCTCAGGCTTGTCCTGGAATCCATATCTTTACCCTCTAATTTCACAGAGGTGGTCTTTACTAGCAAGGGGGGAAATCAGGCAATCCTCTCCGTAGAACAGGTCTGGAGCGATGATGGTATCCGGATTTTCATCATCCTGGATGAAGGAACGATCACTTACACAATCGCTCACCTGGATGGTGAAGTGTACCTGCCTGAGGTGGAGCAAATAATCCCGCAATGATCAGTCTGAGAGATTTCAGTTACCGCTACAGGGGAAGCAATCGCTACGCGCTCCAGGATGTAAACCTGGATATAAACGAAGGGGAATTTATCCTGCTGACCGGACCTTCCGGCTGCGGGAAGTCAACCCTGGCGCTGGCAATAGCGGGATTTCTGTTTTCACAATACGATGGAGAAATATCGGGCCAGGTGGAGATCAACGGGATGGATCCCAGCAAGGAGCCAATTTACCAGATTTCTGATGTGGTCGGCCTGGTCCAGCAGAACCCGGAAAACCAATTCTGCACTTTGATGGTTGAGGATGAAATTGTCTTTGGCCTGGAAAACCGAAAGCTCCCTCCGGAAAGAATTGAGAACCTCTTGACCTGGTCACTGGATGCGGTGGGAGCGGAACACCTTCGTGAGCGTCCCTTGAGCACTCTTTCGGGCGGTGAAAAGCAGAGGATTGCCCTGGCTGCTATTCTTGCCGCCCAACCCGGGGTGATTGTATTTGATGAACCTACCTCCAATCTCGATCCCCCTGCCACACAGCAGATCTTTGAAATTATTTTAGAACTGCAGCAGAAAACCAATCTAACTGTTCTGGTAATTGAGCACAAATTAGATTTCCTGGGCCAGGCAAAACCACGGCTGATAGAAATGGGTATGGGAACCATCCTGGAGCAGCAACCAGATCAGAGATATAACGGTGACCTGGAAATCCTCAGGCCTGTTTACAGTAATTTTTCCCCTTCCCCGTTAATCGAAGTTGAGGGCCTCTCTGCTGTTTATGAAGATAAAACTATTTTATCCGGAGTCTCTTTTAAACTAGGCAAAGGCGAATTGGTCAGCCTGATGGGGGATAACGGATCGGGGAAAAGCACTCTTTTATTGAGCTTAATGGGATTGGTTGAGCGATCACAGGGCAGCATTCGCTTCCAGAGCAGGGCTTTGGAGGATACCAAATTATCAGTCCTCGGTAAAGATATAGGCCTGGTTTTTCAGAATCCCGATCACCAACTATTTGCTTCTTCCGTCTGGGAGGAAGCAATCCTGGGACCGAAAAACTTTAAGCTTGATCCCGGTGATTATGAAAGCCACACCCGATCACTGCTTCACAGGGCTGGATTGACTGATAAAGAAGCGGATCATCCCTACCGGTTGAGCTACGGAGAGAAACGGCGTTTGAACTTGATTTCGGTGCTCTCTTACCAGCCGGCAGTATTGTTGTTGGACGAGATCTTTATCGGTCAGGATCGCGACAATGCCGGATTTCTATTGGATCTGCTGTGTGAGTACGTTGAGAAGGGCGGCAGCGTTATTATGGTGAATCACAATCCGTCCTATTACCCACATGTATCAACCCGGGTGTTGTTTTTATCCGGGGGAACGCTGGAGATCGATGAGCCCCTGGCAGAAGGGTTAGCTGCCTTGAAAAAGCTGGGGAAAGAAACCTATTTACCAGGCGGTGGATTATGAAGCCGCGGATTATTTACCATCCGGGAACTTCTCTCCTACATACCCTGCACCCTCTGATTAAGGTTGCCTGGCTGGTGGCATTAACCGGGCTGGTGTTTGTAATTCAGTATCCTGGATTCAATCTGGGTTTAACAATTCTCTTGTTGAGTTTTTTTCCCTTGCTGGGGATAAAACTCACGGAGCTGCGCGGCGCGAGAGCTCTTCTGGTGACTGCCCTGCTGATTGCCCTGCTGCAAATCCTCTTTATCGACAGCGGAAACCTGGTAAGTAAGATTGGACCTTTTGAGATTACAGGTGAAGGAATCACCCGGGGGATATATCTCGCCGCTCGTTTCCTGACCGTGATTCTCTTAGGCTACCTGTTCGTGTTAACTACCTCACCCAATGAACTGGCTTATGCCTTAATGCGGGCAGGGCTGCCCTACCGATATGGGTTTACCCTTGTCACCGCCTTGCGCATGATCCCGCTCTTTGAGCAAGAAGCTTTGATCGTCTACCGGGCTCAGCGTGTTCGGGGTGTTACCTACCAACAGAAGGGTCTCAGGGACCTGTTAAAATCCGTTAATTCTCTCCTGCTGCCAATGCTGGTCTCAGCAATGAGCAAGGTGGACGCTCTTTCCATATCCATGGAAGGTCGCTGCTATGGCAAGTATCCCACCAGGACGTATTACAGAATTCAAAAAACCACCCGGGGGGATATTCTGGCAGGATTGGGACTGGTGTGTTTAATTACTGCCGTCATCGTCATCAAAACAATGGAGGTCTAAACTTTGTCTGGAAAAAATGCGCCGAGATTATTTGTCTGGTTGGGGGTTGGTCTTGCTGCCCTGGTTTTAATCGCAGCGGGGTTCCTTGCAGGGTGGGAGCAGGGATTGCCGATTCGCCTGGTGAGCCATTACTCCCTGGAAACGCTCAAGCATGATGTGGTTACCATGAACGAGTGTGCGGAATGCCATGAAGGAGAGGATTTTCACGATTGTTCCACCTGCCATGATGAACATGGGGCGATTGAATTTGCTGACTTGCCGTTCTTTAACCAGATCACTTTCACTGGAGATGTTCCCCAACCGGGTTTTGTGAAGGTCAACCAGGTGCTGCCATACAGGGATCACCCAAACACTCATCTCAATCTGCTGGATTTCCTGGAGGGGCAGGGCGTGACCGAGTTTGAGAGTGTCACTCTTCTTTCCAACGATGGCGGAATAATCACCATAGAAAAAGAAAATATCACAGAGCAATCCATGCTGCTTCCATTCAGTGATGGAATCCGGTTTGCCGCTGAAGATCTGCATGTTTCTACCTGGCTGAAGGGGCTGACCGGAATGGTGGTGGTTGGCAAAGATCAAAACCTGACCATCAATGGTGAAGATACTTCCATAGGCAGGCTGATGCTGGGACCTACTCGAAAAGTTATTGTTGAGCAAGCCAAGGTAATGTTTGTCAGTCCGGATGATGGAGAGATTCGGGAAGCGGAAACCGCCTTCCTCTTATGGGGAGCTGCGCTGACTGATTTATTTGCAGGGGAAGAATACAGCCTGTTAACAGTGACTGATGAGAATGGGGAAACTCACAAGTTCACCTTCGAAGAAATCAAATTTGCTGTGCTTATCTCAACTCCTGCTGGAACTACCCTGGTGCTGCCGGAACGGGCAAGATCAGGTTGGATAACCGGTGTAGTTAAAGTGAGGACGGAGTAATTATGAACCGAATTTCCCGTTTATTCCTGCTGCTAAGTTTGGTAGTTATTTCTGTTTTGAGTACCGGTTGCGTTCGCCACTGGGAATTTACGCTGAATGAACCTGGAGGTGAAATTTACACTCTGGACAACCAGACCTGGGATTCATACTCGCGTTTTCGAACAGAGTCCTCTGATGAGGTCATTTTGTTGGAACAGATCCTTTACGGTTTAGGTTTCCGGGTGATTGACCGGATTGTGCTTACTGATCAACAAGGGACCAATATTGGATTTGATTGGTCTGAAGTTGTTGAGAGTACCTGGCTGCGGGAAGATGGCCTGGTTTTGATAAACGGCATAGAATACCAACCACTTTCCCTGACAATTGAACCTTCCCCCTGGGAAACCCAGGTGGAAGTCTGTATATGTGATATCGCGCCCACCGTGGCAGCAGCATTGGGGATAGAACCTCCCAATCTGACTGAAGGCAATGTCCTGACCTCAAAATCAGCGGAACATGTTTTGATACTTTTCCTGGACGCATTTGGGTACATCCGCTACCAGGAATCCCTGGCAGCTGGCTTGATTCCTATTATGGGCGCACTGGATCCCCCCCTACTCGGGCTGACAACCTACCCGCCCATTACGACTGTTTCCAGCGCATCCCTGCTAACAGGGGCGGATCCATCAGTCCATGGAGTGGAAACCCGGGGAATACGGATAACTGATCATCAAACCCTGTTTGAAAATGCGGAAGCTGCCGGTCTGCGGGTGGTCGCAGTAGAAGGGGAGGCCCTGGCGTTTAATCTCAAGGGATCTGAGCTGAAGCTCTCTGGGGACAGGGATGGAAATGGGGGTACCGATGATAATGTGCTGTCAAATGCTATGGCAGTACTCGACGAAGGTATGCCGGATTTATTTTTTGTACATTTTCACGGGATTGATGATCTTGGCCACAAATTGGGTCCTGGATCCCCTGGCGAGGAGGAGAAAATTCAGGAGGTGGACCTGGCGGTCGGGCAAATACTGGAGCGGCTCCCAGCCGGCACCCTGGTAATAATTTTCGCGGATCACGGCATGCACATAGTGGATGAGGAGGGAAGAGTCGGCAATCACGGCCATCTCATCCCCCGGGATATGCTGATCCCGATCTGGATCACAATCAAGGAATAATTAACTCAATCATATTAATAGAAAGGAGAGAAAGCATGAAATATAAAAAGTGGATCATTTTAGGGCTTGTGGCCGGGCTGCTGCTGAGCTTAACTGCCTGTGGTCCCGGTATTCCCAAAGTAGAATGGGAGCTCAAGATCAGCGGAGATGTGCAAACCCCCCTGGCGTTCACCTACGATAACCTGGCTTCCAGAGAAATGGTGGATTTAACTGAGATCCTGATGGCAAAATCTGTCGGGGAAGATGAGGTAACTTCCTGGAGTGGAGTGAATCTGTCTTCACTGCTCAGTGAAGCTGGAGCAGACGATTTCGCCACCATCACTGTTATAGCGGTGGATGGATACGCGATTGAAATTTCAGCCAATGAGCTAACTGACGGCATTATTGCCCTGAAAGACAGCGGAGAGTGGATAGCAGAAGTCTCCCCTGACAAGGGCCCCATCCGGCTGGTCACCCCGGATACTCCAGCGAACCGGTGGGTATTTCAAGTCGTAGAAATCCAGGTCAATCAATAATTACTGGATCAAGGAGTAAAAGATGAAACATAAATTTGGATTACTGATTACCTTAGTCATTATCTCAACCTTCTTGGTCAGCTGTGGGAGCGGGGAAGAACCTCCGGTTGTGGAGGAAGCAGCGCCTGTTGTAGATGAAGCTGCTGAAGCGCCAGTTGATTCTGCCTTGAAGGTTGGAGAAACCGCTTTTAGCATGGAGCAGCTGGAAGGTATGGATACCGTTGTGTCTGAAGCCACAAATAAAGATGGATCCACAACTGAATACACAGGTGTCCTGGTCATAGATCTGCTTAATGAAGCAGGCGCAGCGGGCGGCACAGTGGTCTTTATCGCCAGTGACGGGTATGAAGCTGAGCTCTCCCTGGCTGAGTTGGAAGGATGCGCGGATTGTATTGTAGCTTTTGATGGCGAGGAACTGCGCATGGTGCTGCCAGGGTTCCCAGGCAGCGTTCAGATTAAGGGAGTAGTAGAAATCCAGGTTAAATAA
>JAIORG010000177.1 GCA_021108255.1 Anaerolineales bacterium
AACTCTGGATGGCGAGGAATACTGCTGGCAGGATTTATTGGTATGATGCTTCCCGGAGGTCCTTATGTTGTATTTCCTCTCATAGCCATCCTTTTTGATGCTGGAGCAGGCTTAGCATCCGTAATCACAATAATCACTAGCTGGTCTACTCAATCCTTGTTGACTCTTAGCTTTGAGCTTCCATTTATGGGATGGCGCTTTACTGTGATCCGCTGGAGTATGGGGCTGATGATCCCTCTGCTGGCAGGTGCAGCGGCATTGCTTATCTGGGGGTAACTGTAAAAACCCTGCTGTTATAGGTTTTCTAGCAAATCCCTGACCAAGCGGGGACCCTGAAATATCAACCCGCTGTATATCTGAACAAGTCCCGCACCAGCTTCCATTTTTTCGCGAGCATCATCTGGAGAGCTGATCCCGCCAACTCCAATAATCGGCAAATTTCCCGCGGTTCGACGATGAATCTTTCTAATCAAGGATGTACTCAGCTCTTTGATAGGTTTTCCGCTTAATCCACCTTCTTCTCCTGGATCTGAATCTAGAAGGTTCTCTCTATAAATTGTTGTATTGGCTGCGATCACGCCATCAACCGATGTTCCTGTAATAGCCTCCAGGGCATCATCCAATTCATGATCGGATAGATCTGGGGAAAGTTTGACAAATATTGGCAGTGGTCTGTCCAATTCCAACTGCAATCTATCTCGCTCTGACATCAACTCTTGGAGTAATCCTTCCAGTAGATCCTTTCCTTGCAATTTTCGCAGTCCAATGGTATTAGGGGAACTGACATTAACAGCAATATAATCCACCCTGTCGTAAAATAACTTCAGGCAGTCAATATAATCCTGGGCTGCATCCTCAATGAGTGTCTCCTCATTCTTGCCAATATTCATTCCAAGAATAATATTATCCCTTGCTTGTGAACAACCAGGTTTTGGGATCATTTTTACAGCAAATTCCGCTCCCTTTCCAGGAAACCCCATCCGGTTGATGATAGCTTCCTCATCGGGAAACCGGAAAACCCTCGGCTTTGGGTTGCCTGCCTGAGGACGCGGCGTCACTGTTCCAATTTCAATATGACCAAACCCCAGCAAGGATAATTCCCGCCAGGAAACACCATTCTTGTCATATCCGGCAGCTAATCCTACCGGATTTGGAAATGATAATCCCGCAAAATCAACCGGGTTGTAGGTTTTCTGGAAATAAAACTTCCGGAGAAATTTCCTAATGGGTGATAGAGATCCTGCTGCAGCCATTAAACTTATTGTCAAATTGTGAGCCCGTTCAGGGTCAATACAAAAAAGCAGTGGTCTGATTCGTCGATACATTAATTATCCTTATATTTCCCTACCAGGAATCTTTTATTAACAAAATACACTCATGATAAACATTATTCTCCATTCAAAAATCGCCTGACCCTGGAAATCATCTCCTTTTCCACCAGATCGGTTTCCTGGTAATAGGTAAGGAGATCTGGGAGAGTTAAAAAAGCGTGAAGTTGATATCCCAACTGTTTTAGATCAACCTTTGCATTGCTGCTGCGGTCAATTAAAACTACAATATCCTTGATAATTAATCCGTTATCTGTGAGTTTTTTAATTGCTTCCAGTTTACTACCCCCTGTTGTAATCAAATCATCGATCACAACTGCTGTTTCTCCTTCTGAAAACACCCCTTCTACCTGTGCTTTTGTGCCGTAGGATTTCTCTTCCTTACGGGGATATACCATGGACCAATTACCAAGCAAACTTACCGCTGTAGCGACAGGCATACCCGCATAGGGTAAAGCTGCTAAATGATCAAAATCCAGCGGCTCCAATAAACTCCAATACGCACGACCAACCTGAAGTAATAAATCAGGGTGTGATGTTAACTTTCTCAAATCAAGATAAATGGGGCTGATATCTCCCGACTTTAATTTGAATTGTCCAAATTTAATACAGCCAATATCCAGCAGCCGGTCAGCGATAGTCTGCTGAAAATTAGAAAGGGTACTTGGCTTGGCAGTCTGTTTTCCCCGGCGAATGGAGAATCGTTCAGAATTTATTGCTTCCCTGATTTTCTGGGCTTCCAGCCGAGGATCATCTGATCTGGATATCGCTCTCGATACTGGGATTAACATACCCATGCTGTCATTCCGCAAACCTGCTCGAAGCGCTGCTGGGAGATTTCCTCCCTGAGCTCCGATCCCGGGAGCTAAAATCCAGGTCCGGGGATCATTTAACCTCACCTTTGCCAGGGATTCAACTTGCGTTGCCCCCACTACCAAACCAAGATTGTCATGGATATTCCAATCTCGGACAAAATCAGCAACCCACTCGTACAAAGCCCGATTGGGTCCTTTTAAATTCACAGAATGCATCTGCTGTGAAACCACCAAATCCTGAAGTTCAGCCGCTCCCGGATTGGATGTTTTGCACAATACAAAAGCACCCTTTTCCGGATTAGTGATAAACGGAAGAATAGAATCTCTTCCCAGGTAAGGATTTATGGTAACAGCATCAGCTTTCAGGATTTCAAAAGCTGACCGGGCATATGCATCAGCAGTAGAGGATATATCACCGCGTTTAATATCCAGTATTACAGGAATATCCTCCGGAATCTGCCTGATAACTTCCTGCAAGGCGATTATGCCTTCAGGGCCTAATACTTCAAAAAAAGCGGAATTTGGTTTATAGGCAGCGGCTACTTCAGCCGTCTGCTCTATCAGCCTGAGGCAAAAATCACGGGCTGCTTGACCGCTGTTTTCAGGCAAATCATCTCCATGTGGGTCAAGGCCTACACACAGAAGAGAGTCAATCGCATTTATGCGGGTTTCCAACCGCGAAAAAAATGAATTCAAAGGGACACTCCTTTCACTTTGTCATGCTTTCCCAAGCACCATGGCTAACAATGCCATCCTGACATACATACCATACTCCATCTGGCGGAAATATGCAGCCCTGGGATCATCGTCCAACTCCATGCTGATTTCCCCTACTCTTGGTAAGGGGTGCATTAAGATTAAATCCTCTCTGGCTGAAGCCAGGGATTGCGAATTTATGATATATGTCCCTTTGACGTTCTCATAATCCTGAGGATCCTCAAATCTCTCTTTTTGGACCCTGGTTACATAGAGCACATCAGATTCAGAAATGGCCTTATCTAAGAGAGCATATTCCTGTACAGGAATCCCCTTGTCCTCCAACTCAGAGATAATCTCCCCGGGTAATCGCAGTATCTCCGGAGAAACAAAATTGAGTTTGACATCATACAAGGAAAGAAGACGGGACAGGGAATGAACAGTCCTTCCATTTTTTAAGTCTCCCAGCATGGTAATGGTTAGGCCATCGACATTGCCCTTTTCCTCAATGATAGTAAAAAGATCTAATAAGGCCTGTGTCGGATGCTCTCCAATGCCATCCCCTGCGTTGATGATTGGTTTTCGGGCATATTGGGCAGCTAATGCGGACGCACCTACTTCCGGATGCCTCAACACAATAACATCGGAATAACATTCCAGAGACCGAATTGTATCGGGCAAGGATTCACCTTTAGCGACAGACGAATATTTCACTTCGTTGATGGGAATCACGCTGCCTCCCAATCGTTCCATCGCTGCTGTAAATGAAGCGGACGTTCTGGTGGAGGGCTCGTAAAATAAATTGACCAATATTTTACCTTTCAAGAGGTCAAAAGTTCCCACTCTTTCAACCATTTCGCGCATTTCATGGGCAACCCCAAAAATATACTTTAGATCATCCTGGCTGAATTGCTTGACAGTGAGTATTGATTTTCCATACCAGGGAGCAGACCTTTGATCACCGAATGGTAAATGTGGATTGGAAAGGGCTTTTGTCATTATCACTTCTCCTTTTCGTAAACTTGCAATATTCCGCTGATGGCCGCTGCTCAAATTTCCTCTCTTAATCCTTCGCCTGGATAATTATCCAAGGAAATAAAAATCATCACTACCACCAATATATCTATGTAGTCTTATCCTCCTTCTCCTGGCAAATATCGTTGACCTGTACACGGAGTCAAGCGACTTTGATGGATATTCATCTTAGACAGGGTTATTCCTTCTTATATTCTTTCCGAACCCAGGTTGGGCCAAGCATTCCCCATCCTGAAATACAGTTTCTCCCCTGATGACGACTCGCCTAACAAGACCCTGGACTCGTTTTCCTTCAAAAGGGGTCCATTTAACTTTCGTAAATAGTTCTGGTCCAGTAAGTTCGTAGCTGTGGGTTTCATCTATCTCTACCCAAGTATCTTGCTGATCAGGAATTGAGAATATCCTTTTTGGATTGACAAACATCTTCTGAATGATATCTTCCTTTGCAAGTCGGTCTTCCTGCATTGCGTTAAGGAGCAGAGGCAGTGTTGTTTCTACCCCAGGGAAACCAGGTGGGGCATGATTTCCATCTTTCTCCTTCAGGGTGTGAGGTGCATGATCAGAAGCTATACAATCAATTACTTCCAGGTTCTCCCACAAAGCTTGCTGATCTGAAAGTGAAGCCAATCGGGGACTTACAGAAGCTCTGCCCGAGTCCATGTTCTTTCCATCCTCTTCAGTAAGGAATAGATGATGCGGTGCAACCTCACAGGTAACAGGAATTCCCCTTCTTTTTGCTTCCTTAATCAGCAGGATTTCATCCTTGCGAGACACATGACAGATATGCACAGGCCGCTGATAAATATATGAAAACGTCAATAGGGCAGCCAGCGTTTTTTGTTCTGCATGGGCGACAATAGGGCGAGAGCGCGGCCAATGCTCAAAATGATCTGTCCAGGAGGATAAATTCTCCAACAACAACGACCCATAAGTTGCGTCCAGATATAATTTCAACCCGGCAGCCAAATTGGATACTTCTGCAGCATCCCGGGCATTATGCTCTGCCGCGCCAAGATAAATTCCATAATCACAACATGCTTTTGCTTCTGCCAGAGCAGCCGCAGCAGAAAATGATGCCTGATCCAGGATTGGCGGATCTGTGTTTGGCATTGCAAATACGGTTGTTATCCCTCCAGCAAGAGCTGCGGCTGTTCCAGTTGAAAAATCCTCCTTGTACTCTGCACCTGGTTCTCTTAGATGCACATGAATATCAATTAGCCCTGGGAATTTGATCATTTAATGATCCTTGAAAATGAATTATTTGTTTATCTGCTAACTCAGTCCGGCTATGCAAACTTAATTTGGAAATCGGTTAATTTCCTTCATGTGCCATCAGGCAAAAAAAAAGCCACTAAGTGGCTTTTTATCTGCTAGAAAAAAGAAAACGCCCGAGAGCGATTGTTCGCTCCTGGACGTTTATATATTTTTGTTTGGTTTCTCCAATCTATCATATATTGTTATTATTTTATTCAATTCTTCATTTTTGTCAAGACACCAGTCATCATAATCCGCGATTTGTCAGCCACTTTTCCATCAATTTGTTTGTTGATCAGATTTATCTCAATCTGTTCCGATCCAATCAGTTATGCGAGTATTGATTTCCTCCTCTAATTCCTGGAGAAGAGCATCTGCCATATCCTCATTTTCAGCTTTGGCCGTGATCCGAATCAAAACATATCCTTTAGCAGCTGCCAATCCCACCGTTGGATTTGAGAGCTGCTCCAGATCTCTGATCAAAACGTCAATCTGCGATTCTCCAATCCCTTCAACTTTAATATTGCGAGTCAGGATCACGCCAGTGAGTGAATACCTGTCGGTAATTCTCGGGATCACTTGCTCGTTCATCATCCCTTCCATTTCAACTGGAACTCCTGGAAGGGAAAATATCAGGCTCTCGTTTGTTTCCAGGAAAATACCGGGCGCTGTGCCCCTGGGATTTGGCAAACTCTCCGCATTTTCCGGAAGATATGCCTGTTGTTTATTATTCTCTGGGGGCTTGATTCCATATTTGGAAAAACGTCTGATAATTTCATCCCATAAATCCGGATGAAATATGAGCTCTAGACCAAATGCCTGGGCAATCGCCTGTCGGGTGGGGTCATCCACTGTTGGCCCAAGCCCTCCGGTTGCAATGATAATATCAGCCCTGGAATTGCTTTCCAGCAGCACCTGTGCTATACGGTCAGGATTGTCTCCGATGCTTGCTGTGCGATAAACATCGACCCCGATTTTTCGCAGGGCAAGAGCAATTACCTGTGTATTTGTGTTAACGATCTCTCCCAGCAGCAGTTCTGTTCCAATGGTAATGATTTCCGCACTTGGCATCCGTTTTCACCTGCCCTGAATGATTTGATTTTTATTACAACAACTTTCCTTGGACCAATCTCCACCTAAACTACATTAAATTCATAAATCAAACGATTTTCTTTGAACCTGTCAAAATCTAACATCGAAACATCCACAGTAGATGAACTGCCATCAAGGATGATTTCACTCATGCATTTACCCGCTGCAGGACCGTGCATAAATCCATGTCCCGAGAATCCTGCAATGATATAAAAACCTTCAAGAGGAGTGCCACTGATAATTGGATGAGCATCCGGAGTGACTTCGTACAAACCCGCCAGGTGGGACGATAATCCTGCCTGTTCTAACATTGGGAAGCGTTCAATCGCTGCTTGAATGTGAACCAATTCCCAGTCCGGATCTACGTTTTGGCAAAAACCAATTTCTTCATCTGGATTAGACATCCCGGTTAATAATCCTTCCCCTTCTGGATGAAAATACAAGGATTGTGAGAAATCGATCATAAACGGAAAATCTTTTGGTAAATCTGGCAGCCGGGTTGTCGTTAACCACTGTCTTCTAAGCGGCTGAATAGGAATTGATAATCCAGCAAGTTTTCCCACCTCGCCTGCCCAAGGACCTGCAGCATTGACAACCACTGGTGAAGAAATAAACCCTTCATTGGTCTCCACTCCTGCTACACGTCCGGATTCTACTCGAATATCTACCACTTCAATATTATTAAACGCCTTTGCTCCAAGTCGTTTGGATGAAATGATATATCCCATTACTACGCCGTTAGGATCCACAACTCCATCTTTAGCGTTATTTGTGGCAGCAATAACATCATCAAGATTCATCATTGGAAAACGGGATCGAACCTCATCGCCTGAGAGCCATTCTGTTTCCACCCCCAGGCTGTGCTGGAGTTTCACGTTTTCCTCGAATTGTTTCACACTTCCTGGATCCGTTAAAAGGAATAAATAGCCGACTTGTTCATAATCAACAACTTGTCCAAAATCTTCCTTAAATTGATCCAAAATCGGTAAGCTTTCCAGAGATAACTGGATGTTCACCTTTGTCGCGAATTGGTAACGGACACCACCGGCGCATCTCCCTGTAGCTCCCTGCCCAAATAATTCCTCTTTTTCAAGGAGAACAATATCTGAGAATCCGCGCTCTGATAAATAAAACGCAGTACTCGCTCCCATTACGCCGCCGCCGATGATGATAGCATCTGCTGTTTTTGGTATTGTCATAGTTCCTCACCTTACCTTCACAATTATTAATTCCACAGTCCAGTACATGGGATCCAACGGTGATCATCACTTAATTAATTATTAATTACCAGCTCAACTCACTGCCTATATTCATCTTTCTAGCATTCTTCAAAACCAAAAGCGCTGCCGCAGCATCTTGTACAGCAACACCAACTGATTTGAACAAAGTAATTTGATCCTGATCAATCCTTCCCGGTTCATTCTGCCTGATTACTTCACCCAGTTCCACCAGCTTATCCGCACTTAACAAACCCTGGTCAATAGCAGCCAGAATTTCCCCCGCCTCAGCTAAAACTCCTTGTTTTGATCCCACAAAAACTGTCGCTCTTTTTATGGTTTGCGGAGGAATTTCAATCATTTCAGGGGTATATGAACCCACTCCGTTAATGTGGACGCCTGGCTTAATATCCTTATCACTAAAAACAGGAGTTGTTGCGGTTGTTGCTGCGCAGATCAAATCCGCATTTTTAACTGCTTGTTCGGGTGAGTTCGCTATTCTTAGATCCTTTGGAATTGGGCCTTGCCCGGAAAACTCATCAACTAATTTCAGTGCATTATCCCGGTTCGGATCATATATCCAAACCCTTTCCAGCCTGCGCACTGAACAAATAGCTTGCAGCTGGGTCCGGCCTTGTACCCCAGCCCCAAAGATTGCCCCAATACGGGAATCTTCTCTGGCAAGTAAATCAGTTGCTGCGCCAGATGCAGCCCCGGTCCGTATTGCAGTCAATTGTCCGCCTTCAAGGAGGGCTTCAATCTGACCGGTTTTCGCATTCAAAACTACTACCGCTGCGTGAATTGTTGGTATATTCCTCCCCACATTACGAGGAAAAACCGCCACTGTTTTTAAACACATTACCTGCTGATCAACATGGTTGAGATATGCTGGCATGAACAATACGGCACCGTCTTCCTCTTTCACAGATATCCTTGTCCGCAATGGCAGATCTACAGATCCTGCAGATAGTGCTTTGTAAGCATCCTTCATGGCAGAGACAGCTTCTGTCATTGGCAGTGCTGCTTCAACTTCAGCTGCGTTTAAAAAAAGCATGGAGTCTCCTTAAAAGAAAAGCGCAGTAGCTATATAAATTCTATCACTACCGCGCTCAGTATTATGCTTGATTACAGCTTAATCCATACCAAGGTAAGCTTTCTGAACCATATCATTGTTCTTGAGTGCATC
>JAIORG010000156.1 GCA_021108255.1 Anaerolineales bacterium
CTCTTCTTCGACTGAGTTTATCCTGAACGAAGCGAAATGGAGCCGAAGGGCTCAGAGCGTGTGCCCTTCGCTGGGCTCAGGATGCTTCGCGAAGCTCATCCGTAAGGTGGAATATCACTGATTATTGGAGATAGGTAGTTCATGGAAGCTAAACACCAAAAACATACTGGGATGGGAGCTTTTACTGTCGCCTGGATCGGCCAGCTTGTCTCGCTGCTGGGGACCGCCATGAGCAACTTTGCTCTGACCATCTGGGCTTATGAAATCACTGGCAAAGCTACAGCATTGGCATTGGTTGGTTTCTTCTTCATTACGCCCATGGTCGTGGTGAGCCCATTAGCAGGGGCAATCGTGGATCGCTATAATCGAAAGCTGATGATGATGCTCAGCGATCTTGCAGCCGGCGCGACAACCGTATTCATCCTCCTGCTCTATACCACAGGCAATTTACAGATTTGGCATTTGTACATCTCCGCGGCCATTTCAGGTACATTTCAAGCTTTTCAGTGGCCCGCCTTTTCGGCAGCCATCACCATGATGCTGCCCAAAGAACAGTATGCCCGGGCCAATGGGATGATGGAGTTAGCCGGGTCGGCATCGGGTATCTTTGCCCCGGTGCTGGCTGGCGCAATGCTGAGCTTAATTGGCCTGGCTGGCATCCTGATCGTTGACATCGTATCATTCGTCGTTGCCGTAGGGGCATTGCTCTTTGTCCATATCCCACAGCCCGAGACTACAGCAGCCGGGCGTGAAGCGCAAGGCAGCCTATGGAAAGAATCAGCCTATGGTTTTCATTACATCTTTAAACGTCCCAGTCTACTCGGCCTCCAGCTTGTTTTCCTTGTCCTTAATCTGACCAGTTCGCTGGCTCTAGCTGTGTTTGCACCCATGATTCTAGCCCGCACAGGCAATAATGAACTCGTGTTCGGCAGTGTACAATCGCTGGGAGCAATCGGAGGAGTGGTTGGCGGTGTGGTGATGGGCGCCTGGGGAGGACCCAAGCGCAGAGTGCACGGAGTGCTGACCGGCATGATCCTCGCCAGCCTGCTGGGTGAGCTCTTATTAGGTTTGGGACGAAGTCTTTACGTTTGGGCTGCAGCCAGTTTTTTCCTGCAGTTCTTCATTCCCATCATCAATGGTTCCAACCAGGCTATCTGGCAAGCTAAAGTAGCGCCAGATGTCCAGGGCAGGGTCTTTGCTACCCGGCGGTTGATTGCCTGGTTGGTGATGCCCCTTTCCTGGCTGGCTGCAGGACCGTTGGCTGACTTGGTCTTTGAGCCGGCTATGATGCCGGAGGGCAATCTGGCCGATCTATTTGGCCGACTGGTGGGCACTGGTCCAGGGGCTGGCATGTCGCTTATGTTTGTTTGTGTTGGCCTTTTGGGAGGGTTAGTCGGCCTGGGAGGATATGCATTTCGCAGCATCCGGGACGCCGAGGACATTCTACCGGACCACGACACGGCCGCAGTAGAAATTTAGGCATCTTTATTTAGCTGAATCGTTATGGCATTGCCAACCAACAATTCACTACTGCGGACACAGAGCAAATGCAGGCAGTAACGGCAGAACAATTGAGGAAGGAACAAGGGGGAAGGGAGAGGATGTTGAAGATTTAAAAGCTAGAGAGTTTAAACGTTAAACCTTCAACTTTAAACCCTAAACTTATACCATACCAACTTATCATTGAGTAAAATTGAATACTGGAAACCGGCGTCATTTAATTCAATCCCTATCAGCGAGAAGAAGATGGATGTAACCTACACGAATAATATAGAAAACCTCACTGCCGATCAGCTGGAAGGTTTCTTCGATGACTGGCCAACATGCCCTGATGAGGAAGCACATATTCGAATCCTTGCCGGGAGCTGCAAGGTATGGCTGGCCATGGATGGCCGCCAATGCGTTGGTCGAATCAATGCCATTTCGGATGGCGTCTTTTATGCCTACATTCCTCTCTTAGAAGTTCTTCCCGCATATCAAGGGAAAGGTATTGGCCGCGAACTCGTTGAACGAATGCTCAAGAGCCTCTCCAGCATGTATGCCATCGACCTCCAATGCGATGAATCCCTGGAAGGCTATTATCGTCAACTCGGGTTTATGAGTAATATCGGGATGGCCATACGCAATCGCGAGAATCAAGGAGCAGACGGGCAAATAACAAGCAATTCTACTTGACCGTCGCTTACACGCTGGCAAGTTAACCGCGATATTAGCCAGCGTACCCAACAGAGTAAAGCACTTTGCAAATCCAATCACCAGCCTGAGGAGGTTGTCTTGGAACTGAAAAACAACCCATCATCTATTTATCAGCGTCCCGCAGAATTGCTGCAGCGTCTTATCCAGTTCGATACCACAAATCCACCTGGCAATGAGGCAGAATGCATCAACTTTATCAAAAGCCTTTTAACCGAAGCCGGTATTGAAACTACCATTCTGGGTCAAACTCCTGAGCGCCCCAATTTGATAGCAAAATTGCCTGGTCAAGGCAGCGCCTCCCCTCTTTTGCTCTATGGACATGTAGACGTTGTTACGACTGAGAACCAACAATGGCAGCATCCCCCGTTTGAAGGCAAGGTGGTGGATGGGTTCGTCTGGGGACGCGGTGCCCTGGACATGAAAGGTGGCGTAGCCATGATGTTGGCCGCGTTCCTGCGCGCGAAATATGAGGATCTGAAGCTGCCTGGTGATGTAATCCTCGCCATCGTCAGCGACGAGGAGGCAGGTGGTGACTTTGGCTCCAAGTATCTGGTGGAGAACCACCCAGACTTGTTTGAAGGGATCCGATATGCAATAGGAGAGTTCGGCGGATTCACCTTTTATGTCGGCAAGCAGCGATTCTATCCAGTAATGATCGCTGAGAAACAGATATGCTGGATAAAAGCGACCATGCGCGGTCCAGGCGGACATGGGTCCTTGCCTGTTCAGGATGGTGCGATGGCAGCGCTTTCCAGGCTTCTTGAGAGATTAGATAGACATCGTCTTCCAGTGCATGTCACGCCAGTCGCCCGCCTAATGATCGAAACAATAACGTCGGCAATTGGAGGGCTGAAAGGCCTGATCCTCAACCAATTAACAAACCCGCTGCTGACGGACAGGGTGATAAATATTCTGGGCGAAAATGGTCACATCTTTAACTCAATCTTGCATAATACGGTTAGTCCAACCATTCTGCAGGGAAGCACCAAAATCAACGTCATACCGAGCGAGGTAACGGTAGAGCTGGATGGACGTCTGCTTCCTGGATATCACCCTGATGACATGATTGCAGAATTACACCAAATCGTTGGTGATGACATCGAGATTGAGGTAGTGCTCCATGATCCAGGGCCAACTGAGCCAGACATGGGATTGTTTGATTTATTAGCTGGTATTTTGCGGCAGGCTGATCCGGATGGCATACCGCTCCCATTCTTATTGAGTGGATGTACCGATGCGCGTTTCTTTTCCCAATTGGGCATTCAGACCTACGGTTTTCTGCCAATGACACTGCCAGAAGACTTCAATTTCTCACAAACGATCCATGCCGCGGATGAACGTATTCCAGTCGAAGCGATCGATTTTGGCGCAAATGCAATCTACGAACTTCTGCAGTGTTTCGGAGGGTAGATGTCAGAGACCAAGAATATAACCTAACAGAAAATGAAACTATGTCTGTGAAGTCACTGGGGAAACCCATCGCGCTAGGAAGGACCGCTGAGATCTATCCCTGGAAGGAAGACCAGGTCCTCAAACTGTTTAAAGACTGGTTTTCAGCTGATGGTGCAAAATACGAAGCCCAAATCGCGCGCTCTGTTCACACATCCGGTCTGCCCGTTCCCGCTGTCGGAGAAGTTGTAGAGATAAATGGTCGTCTCGGACTTATTTACGAGCGCGTAGAAGGGCCATCTATGCTGGAGTACCTTTTAACAAAGCCCTGGACGTTTAATCGAGAAGCCCGTGTTCTGGCCGAGCTGCACGCTGACATGCACTCTAGCAATATCTTGCCAGAGCTGCCTTCCCAACGCCAACGATTGGGAGATAAGATCCGGTCGGCTACGGTTTTGCCGCCCGACTTGCGGGAGGCTGGACTGAGATCACTTAGCCAGATGCCGGATGGCAGCCAGTTGTGCCACGGTGATTTCCATCCGGGCAATATCTTGATTGCTGCACGTGGACCGATCATCATTGACTGGATAGATGCCACTCTCGGCAATCCCCTGGCAGACGTCGCCAGAACCTGGGTGATATTATCAGAGCCTAGATTATCCATCCCCTGGGTAGCCAAAGTATTACGAAGCAGGCTCCTCAAGTCTTATCTAAAGCGCTACTTTCAACTTCACCCCGGCGATCAGGGTCAGTTCACAGCCTGGCTGCCTATAGTCGCAGCCGCACGCTTAAACGAGAATATTCTCGAAACACAGGAATGGTTGTTGGCCCAGGTCAAAGCTGGATTGTCCTGACAAGTTAAAAGCAAACTAATGCAGCAGGTCAACAATATAAGCCAGTGTGCCAAATCGGTGGAGGATAAGCTTATCTGTTAATCTGCAGACCGAATGATCCTGATGATTTTTTTATCAAATTCAAGCTGCAGCCAGGGAAGATCACTATGAAGAATATACGAAGGTGTTATATTTTGTGCCTGATTATCCTCACGGGATGTACACAACCCCTGGTTAACACTGAAGCGGGGCTGAAAGACAAGACCCCTACTGTAAATCCAACTTTGAACAGGGCACAAGTGGAAGCTACAGCAGCCTCGCTCTTACCAACAGGAGTACATCTTCAGGCTAGCTTGAATCTTTCAGGGGGGCTTGACGGTAAACCTACTTCTCATGAGCGGATGGATTATCTGCTGTATCTGCCCGATGGTTATCATCAAGATCCTGACCGAGAATGGTCTTTCATCCTTTTCCTGCATGGGGCAGGAGATCAGGACAACGATTCCGGATTTTTGATGAGTTTCGGTTTACCAGGAGTACTGTACCTTCAAGAGCAGCCTGAAGAATTTCCGTTCGTGGTTGTCTCACCACAAGCTTTTCCCGATACTCCCTGGTGGAGTGGAGATACACTGCTTGTCTTGAATGCATTATTGGATGAGGTAATCTCCAATTATCGAATCGACGAATCGCGAGTCTATTTGACTGGATTGAGTATGGGGGGATATGGCTCATGGTTTTTGGCCAGTGAGTATCCTGAACGATTCGCGGCAATGGTATCAATTTCAGGCAGCGGATACCGTATGTCCCTGCCGCCAGACGAGGAGCTGATATGTAAGTTAGCCTCTGTGCCCACCTGGGGAATCCATGGAGCTAACGATACGATCTCAGCCCCAGAGGCATCTGAGTTTCACTTAAAGTTTCTTGAGTCTATCTGTGGAGGTGAGGTGAAGTGGACACTATATAATGATGAGAGCCACTTAGGTGCCTTCGAACGCGCCTACCGGGATCCAGATCTCTACTCCTGGCTGCTGAACTATTCCAGGTGAGGTCTGTTTTGCAGCTTGTTTCCCTGGCTTCGCTTCCTGAACGCGAGGGCTAGACAGCCTGGATGCATTATATTGAGATCTGGCAGAGAATCAGGGTTTATAGGGTTCGCCCGGCACCAAGTTGAAATTTAATACATCATCCAGGCGTATGATCACATCACAGTCAGTCGAGCCGCTGACAATTTGGACCGTTTCCTCGGAAATTCCCATAAAGGTGACCACCGCAATGATCTCTTGATCGGGGTGCAGGTTAAAGACCTGGTAGCCGCTGAGGGGATCGGTGCTCATTCCGGCAAAGCGGAGGTAAACAGGAATGTTGAGCAATTCCTCGTTCTCGGAAACTATGAAGCTGATCCAATCGCTTCCTGTGACACCACTGGTAATCGCCGGGCAGCTGATCATGTAACCATAGCGGTGAAGACCCAGGGGGATCGACTCTTTTTCAAATTCGTAGGTAAAGGAGAGTGCCAAATCACCTGCTGCTCCCGGATCGAACTCAGGTGGTACAGCTGTTGGAAGAGACATGAGGAGTGATGAAAGGGTAGGGGTTGGTGCCTCAACTTCATCAGGCGCCGTGCAAGCTGTGCAGGTGAACAATAATACCCCAATCAAAATAAACGTTAATCCTTTATTCTTCATTCAGTTCCTTTTTTGCTGACTTGAAAATCAAATTCTCGACGGAATTTTCCGGAGATCATGGAGATTGAAGACATTATAATGCATAAGGATAAAGGCTCAGGGCAGGCTTGGTGAAAAACTCAGGAGGAGCCAACGATAGCTGCGGGTTCGCTACCATCCACTCAGCTA
This sequence comes from Anaerolineales bacterium, assembly GCA_021108255.1. GTDB lineage: Bacteria > Chloroflexota > Anaerolineae > Anaerolineales > UBA11858 > B10-G9. The sequence continues at coordinate 6,272 of JAIORG010000156.1, forward strand.
TCTATTTCCCGGAGAATCAAGCGCTTTACCCTGTTTATTTAGTTTTATAATCATAAATAACTTAAGGAGGACGCGATATGATAAGCAGGTATTTACGATTTGCCTTTATTGCTCTCATAGCTCTTATGGTGCTGAGCATTACGAGCTGTGTGCCAACCAGCAGCCAGCCTACTGCCGTAGTGGAGGTTTCACCTTCGCCGCCTCCGCCAACAGAGACCCAGCTGCCTCCTACCCAAACGCCCTTGCCTCCCACGGAAACCCCTGCTCCCACCAAGACACCCGAGCCGACGGCGACTCTGGACCCCGCAATTTTTGAAATTAGAAGTCCTGCTTTCGGCAGTGAAGAAAGCATCCCTGGTATCTATACCTGCAAAGGAGATGACATCTCGCCCCCCCTGGAGTGGGGTGATCCACCTGAAAACACTATAAGCCTTGTTCTGCTGGTGGAGGATATTACGGCTAGTAATTTGGTGCACTGGATATTGTTTAACATCCCCCCGGAAACCCGGTCACTACCCAGGGCCGTCCCTACTTCAGGGCACTTTAACGATGGGCGGCAGCAGGGGAGAAACCAAATATTAAAGCTGGGTTACTTCGGCCCCTGTCCTATGCCTGGTCCCAATCAGTACCGTTTTCGATTATATGCCCTTGACATAACCCTTGATCTGGAAGATGGCGTGATGAAAATCCCTATGAAGGAAGCAATGAAAGGACATATTTTGGCTGAGACTGAAGTAATCGGTGTTTATCCCTGATATTCAGGGATATGTGCAGCCGGGTACTTATATTTCTGCTGCTCGAAACAAGCAATACTGTTTGTTCCCCAAAGTGAGGTAGATCGATGGCAACCCCAGATATCCAGCAAATCGGATGGAATGCGACCAGCAAAGAAGGCGTTGTTGCTGCTGGCAGCGCGGAAGCAGTCGCTGCCGGAATAACGATTCTAGCTGAGGGAGGAAACGCGGCTGATGCTGCTGTCTCTACAATCCTGGCTCTCACAGTCACTGACCACGGCGCCTGCTCCATCGGAGGAGAAGTCCCGCTCTTGATTTATGACGCGGGCAGCCAAACGGTGAAAGCACTCAGCGGCCAGGGAAGGGCACCATTATCACAAAAGGCGATTGATTGGTACCTGGAAAACGGGATCCCAGAGGATATAAAGATGGCGCCTGTGCCCTCAGTAGTGGATTTATGCATTACGACACTTAAAAAGTATGGCACCCGATCTCTTGAGGAAGTCCTACCTCCCACTCTGGCACTCCTGGACACAGGAACAAAACCCTGGCACCCAAAACTCGCCAGAACCCTGCGCAGAATGGTCCAAGAGGAACAAATTACTTCTGGAAGCCGTGAGCAGAAACTGCAAGGGGCCTGCGACCGTTTCTACGGACGGAACAAAGACAGAAATGACATTGCAGAGGAACTGGAAGAATATTACATCCAACAGGGCGGATTCCTCCGTATTAGCGATCTTGCTGCCCACACAACTACCATAGAAGATCCGCTAACGATCACCTACAAAGGGTATACGATATGCAAATGCGGTCCCTGGACTCAAGGGCCCTTTCTCCTCCAGGCTTTAAAGTTATTGGAGGATTTTGATCTTAAAGGGATGAAGCAATACTCGGCTGATTATATTCATCTCGTTACAGAATCTATCAAGCTGGCAATGGCTGATCGTGACCTGTATTACGGCGATCCGGAATTTGTCGATGTGCCATTGCCTGCTCTTCTTTCAGACACCTACACTGAAATTCGCCGCTCATTAATCGACCTGGGGAGAGGGTCCCAGGAAGCCCGTCCAGGCGATCCCCATGGTATGAAACCGCTCCTGGATCATCCTGGTATTTTTCGCCCTGGCCCTGGCGGTACAACGACCTGTGTAGTCGCAGATCGCTGGGGAAATGTGGTTAGCGCAACCCCCAGCGCGAATGTGCCCAAAGAACCGCGGGATGGAGGTAAAGCAGGTGTTACCTACAGCAACCGTTTGCGAAGTCTAAATACTACTCCAGGCCATCCGAACTGCATCCAACCCGGGAAACGTCCCCGGACAACTCTCACTCCTACCTTAGTCCTGAAAAATGGGGTGCCTATCCTGGCCATAAGTGTCGCCGGAGGAGATTTACAGGATCAAGTGACGTTGAATTTGCTGCTTGATTTTATTGAATTTGATCTGCTGCCCAAAAACGCTGTCACTGCGCCACGCTTTGCTACGGCTCACCACGAGGACTCCTTTGATCC
>JAIORG010000173.1 GCA_021108255.1 Anaerolineales bacterium
GGGGATTTAAATCCCGGCTTGGGGCTTTCGCTATCGCTGCAGCCAGGCGTCAATCTCCATTGACGCTTAAGATCTCGACTAACCAGGCATCCTGAGTAATTTTCACCGTTAGGTGAAAATTGTATCGAAGGGCGACTGGTTTTTTTTATCAGTCGCGGCAATTTCCTCAATCCCCCAAACCCGCCCAGGCATGAATGCCAGGGCTAAAAACAGCGCCCCCTGGCGGGGGCTTGGTGTCATCTGTAGGGGCGACCCGTCGGGTCGCCCTTTTGTATTGATCTGTCATTGCGAGAAGGCCGAAGGCCGACGCGGCAATCCCCTAATTATCAGGAGATTGCTTCGCTATGCTCGCAATGACAGTGGGATTGCAACCCCCATTTGTCATTCTGATTCCTTCAACCACAGCACCTGGTACGGTCCCAGGTTCATCTTCCCGGGGGAGTACTCATCGCCAGTGAGAAGATCGATCCACCCTGATGTGCTATTAAAACTCTCCCCATCAAGTGAAATTTCTACCGGCTTGCTGGTGACATTGATCAAGCACAGAACTGTTTCGCTTTCATCAACAGCAGTCCGGAGTACAGCAAATACACTGTTACCAAGATCCGGGATGAGCTGGGGAGCGAGGGGTTTAAAAGCTGGATGTTCCTTGCGGATTTTCAAATAGTGAGTATAGGCGCTGAATACTAGTGAAGCCCTGGATGATTTATCTTTCAGCGCGCTTTCAAGAGCATCAAATTGGAATTTTTCCCGATTTATGGATCGAGCCCGCCCGGTTTTTTTGACCGACTCGTGGCTGTTGGGTGAACCAAAGAGGCTGTGGATATAAATTCCCGGCACTCCGGATAAAGAGAGCATGATTGCCTGGGAAGCCAGGAAGCGCTTTACACCCAGGTCAAGCGGGTCATTCTGGGGATGGCTGAGGGCATCGTAGAGAGTGATGTTCAGTTCGTAAACACTCTTTGAACCGTCCGGATTGGTTTTATAAGAAACCTCACCGCCATGATCGATGACCTGGTTTACCAGCCCCTGTATTTCTTCCGTTGATAATAATCCTTCTGCAGGACGGACGCCGATCCCGTCATGGGAGGCGATGAAGTTGAGGAACGCCGCAGAGGAAAAGGGCGTTTCTATTGACGAAGCCCAATTATTCAGAACCTGTGCGTTTTCCGTCCGGAAAGTGTGCAGGACCAGCGGAGCGAGGGGAAATTGGTAAACCATTTGCGCTTCATCACCAAGAGGATATTTCCCTCCAGAATCTGAAAGCTGGTTCCCGAAGTAGCTGATATTTTCCTGGTGGGGGACATTGGTCTCGGTAATCAGGAGTACTCCCGGCGCAACATAATCGAGCACAGCCCGCATTAGTTTTATCACCTGGTGAGTCTGAGGTAGATGGATGCATGATGTGCCTATCTCTTTCCACATATATGCTATCGCATCCAGGCGGATGATCAAAGCTCCCTGCTGAATATAAAAGAGCAGGATATCAATGATTTCCAGCAGCACAGCAGGGTTTTTATAATTGAGATCGATTTGATCTGTACTGAATGTTGTCCAGACATGCCGGAAACCTGAGGTGGTTTCAACTTCAGACAATAGAGGTTTGGCGCGGGGACGGACAACAAGGGAAAGATCTTCCTCCAGGCCTACTGTGAGAAAATACTCGGTGTAAGGGTCTTCACCCCGGAGATATTTTTGGAACCAGCTGCTTTGGCTGGAGATGTGATTTATTACGGCATCAAACATCAATTTACAGCAATTCCGCAGGGGGTCAAGATCTTCCCAATCGCCAACAGCCGGGTTGACTGCCTTGTAATCAATTACAGAAAAGCCGTCATCGGATGAAAAGGGGAAGAACGGAAGCAAATGAACGGCTGAAGCCAGCTCGGTGAGATAATCTTGAAGGAAATCAGCCAGGGTTTGCAGGTGCGGCTGCCCCGGAGATTGAATCTGATCGGCGTAAGTGATCAGCAGGGCATCCAGGTTTTCCAGTGTGTCCAGGGGCGTTATTCCATTAAGCTGAGGATTCTTCTTTTGGAAAGATTCCAGCGATTCTTGAAGGGTGGACCAGGTTTCTAGTCCCTGCTTCTCCTCATAAAGAGCAGTCAAGAGATTGATTATCCTGTCTTTTATTGAACTACTTCCCATTTCTGTTTATCCTGGGTCAGCCAGTGTTTCTGCCTGGAAACCTATAAAGTGAATAAAGGTTCTAAATGTTTTTTTAATGCATCGAGTGAAAAATGTTCCTGCGCGATCTGGTAATTGTGGTCAACCATTCCCTGCCGCAAGGCAGCGTCGGTGAGCAGCTCCATTGCCTGGTCAGCGGCTTCTTCAATGACCTGATCATCCACCCGGGCCAACCCCCCCTCATCATAATCTCGGATTTGATCTCCAAGCGAGATTATCCGGAACCCTTTTTTCTTAATGTCCTTTTTATATACCGGGTATTCAAATACCAGCAGGGGAAGTTTGGCTTTTACCCCTTCGAGGAACTGGTTTCCCCATCCTTCCCAAAGACTGGGGTAGGTCACCAGGTCTGCTGCTGGATAAGTGTCCCAGAGAGAATATATCTTCTGATTTTCCCGGGTTGAGCGATCTGCATCTACCCGATCTTCAATGAAAAGAAGCTCAACGCCGCCGTGTTCCGCTTTGTCGATTAACTTTTGTTTATAGGTGCCCTCTACATCATCTTTGGCGTAACCAGCCAGTACCAGTACAATCCGGTTCTCTTCTGTAAATGGACGGCCATCATATCGGCCGCGTTCCTGGAAGACAGAACGCCGCTTTGGTGCATTGAGCGCTTTGGCAAAGTCAATTGCCAATTCAATTCCCTTCCTGGAAACGATGCGGGTGGCCTGCAGCAGCACTATATCACCTTCATTCAGTCCAATTTCACTCCGTAAATCGCGATTATAATCATCCACTTCCCAGGAGGGGGTCTTAAAATCAAATACGTTTGGAACCACTACGGAGGGGATGCCTTTCCGGTCCAGCAGCTCTTTCTGCGCCAGACTATTAATTACGGAATGTTTGATTTCCGGATCATGAGGCGGAAGATATTTGTCAGCCAGCTCTGCTGCAGCGGCACAAGTGAGGGAAAATCCTTCTGTGCGTTCCCAATAGAAATCGTGGTTGTGAGCGACCGCGGGGATTTTATATTCCTGGCGGACAATATCCAGGGCTGGCGCAACCGCAGGATTGGCAGCCACACACCAAACGTTTTCCGCCAGGATGAGGTTGATGTCCTTCTCCTCAATAACAGACCGAAAACGTACCACAAGGTCCTGGGTCATTCGGTCCAGTTCTTCCCGGTATCCATCAGGATCAAAATCTGAGAGTCTTAAAAAAGTGTTTTGACGCAGGCGTTTACTTTCTGGGAGATGGTGAAACATCTCAGTGATCAAGGTCCCCTGGGCTGTGCCAAGATCCCCACCGACGAGATAGACGGTATGCCCCATTTCTTCCAAGATTTGTTTCCATTTTTCAATTTCCAGTGAGACTCCGTCCGTGCCGCCTACCTGAAAATGAAAGATGCCGATGTTTTTTTTATTTTTCATTCGGTGTTTTATAAGGATATAAGTCTTTATTATACTGTCAATTCCGCGAATGAAAGATTCTTGCAAAAAAGGCTCATGAATTATGTATCATAAGTCATGAGCCTTAAGAAGAAGAATACCCTTTTTTGCTTTGCAAGAACCGGGTTGATTGTCTTAAAATTATCCTTTTACGCCGCCAGCTGTTAAGCCTTCTGTTAGAAAGCGCTCCATGGCGAGAAATAGCATAATAATCGGTACGGTCATGATGGTTGAGGCGGCCATTACCACGTGAGGCCGGGGGCTGGGATCGTTAAAAATGGTATTGATTTTTATCGGCATGGTGAACATCGCATGGTCATTGAGAAAAACGAGAGCATACAAGAACTCGTTCCAGGCGATCATGAAGGTGTAAATGCTGACAGAAACCAGGGCCGGGATCGCCAGGGGTAAAGTGATCCGCCAAATGATACCTAGACGACTGCAGCCGTCGATTAACCCGGCTTGTTCAATTTCGTCAGGAATTGTCCGGAAGTAGTTTGTTAACATATAGAGCGCAACGGGCAGTGTCTGAGCCAGGTAAGTGAATACAAGTACACCTAAATTATCCTGCACATTAAAACCCAGAGTGTCTCCAACCCTGGCCAGCATGGCGAAGAGGGGGATGATCAGTAATACCCCCGGAAATATGTAAACCAACAAAATCCCGTTCAGTAATACATTCTTACCTCGAAATTTCAAACGGGCAATTGCATACGCACCCAGCGTCGAGAGAATTACCGCGATGATCGCTGTGGGAGTGGCAACCAGCAAGGTGTTGATAATGTTTTTTCCAAAGTTTTGGTAACTCTCATGTTCCGGTGAGAAAAGTTCCTTGTAAGCCTCAAGTTGAAATTCTCCAGGCACATAAACCGGTTCACGGCCAGCGATTTCGGCACGTGTTTTAAATGAGGAACTCGCCATCCAGTAGAATGGGAAAAGAATGCTGGTGAGAAAAAAAATCAACGTTGCTGAAAATATAAACCGGGGCCAATTTAGCCAGGCAGCCAAGTGTCCTATAAAAGATTTTTGATCTTTTTTCATGGTCAATCCTCCACGTTTTGCATAACGACTTTAATATAGAAAGTCATAAAGACTGCCAGGATTATCAGCAAAATCATCGCTGTGGCAGCGCCCCGTCCAAAGTCAAATAGACGGAAACTAAATTCGTAAGTCAGAATTGGGAGGACTCTAGTCCCGAATCCGCCGCCAGTTAACAAGAATATGTCGTCAAATTTATTGAAGGTCCACATCAAGCGGAGCAAGAACACTGCTCCCAGCACATAGCGTAATTCTGGAATTGTAACGTTCCAAAACTTCTGCATGGTGTTGGCGCCATCTACTTCAGCCGCTTCATAGAGGGTGGTATCAACTGCCTGGAGGCGGGCCAGGATCATGAGCATAGCAAAGGGGAAGTATCGCCATCCTTCAAACAAGATGACAAACACCAACGCCCAGCCGCGTTCCGCTAAATAGGCGATGGGGAGATCAATAAAATTCAAACGCATTAGAATGTCATTGAGTACTCCTGAGGGACGGGGGTCCAGGATCCAGCGCCAGACGAATGCTGTGCTGACAACAGGCGCAACGTAGGGGAAGAGGAAGATTGCTCGAGTGAGGCCGCGGCCTTTGAAAGGTCGATTGAGAAGCAGGGCGGCGATCAAACCTACCAGGATAGTGAAAGCTGTAGCAATAAACGAGTATACGATACTGGTTACAGCTGCTCCCCATATTTTTATCCCCTGATATTTAAAAGCAAAATCAGAGAAGACTTTTTGATAGTTTTCAAACCCCACAAATGGGGCGTTGAAGACATTATTTAAGTTGTGCAAACCAACATCATGAAAACTAACCCAGATGCTGAATACGGCGGGAAAGATGATAATACTGAACACAATGATTGCAGTGGGGGAGATTAACGCCCAGGCTAAACGGGATTCTTCTGATTGGAATAACTTAAAACGTTTTTTTATTACCGGGGTGGATGTGGTCATAATTTCACCTCTTTGGCGGTGATAGTGGAGAGAGCGAGGATGATTTTGCATCATCCTCGCTCTCAACTGAGTTCAAGTTGAATTATTCTTGACGATCAGCGTAAAGAATCTCGACCTGTTCCTGCAGCCACTCAGCAGCAGTTTCAGGTGTCATGATACCTTCCAGAGCGATATTGCTGATGGCCATTGGAATGAGCAGACGGCCTTCGATGTCACCGACCACGGCGCGTTGAGTTGCGTCATAATCGGGGCGGAAGAGCCAGCGCTGCATGCTGTCGAAACCGTTGGCGATTTGGCCCAGAGTTTCATCGGAGTAGTTAGCAAAGTAGGGACTTAAGGTACCCCACTCAGCTACTGCGCTCTCAAGCACAGGAACCTTGCCGAAAGGAGCCAGGGCAAGAACGTCGATATAGTTCTCACCGGTCATGAAGTATTCAACAACCAGTTGTGCTTCAGGAACTGCACCTTGCATAATGCCCAGGGTTACCAACTGTCCATAGGATGCGGATCCATTGGGTCCTTCCATCATCGCGGCAAAGCCGGTTTTGTTAGCTAGATCATCAACTGCGATCGTAATGCTTCCGCCACCTTCCATACCAGAACCATCAACGAGGTCATCCATGATGTAGGTGCTGTAGAAGAGCATGGCGGATTGATCCAACTCGTAGGCTTCGCGTGCTCCACGCCAGTACTGAGGACCTGGAACGGCGCAGCGCTGCAGCTCAGAATAGAAGGCGAGAGCTTCGATCATCTCGGGGGTGTTCATGGAAACGTTGCCGGCAGCATCGAACGGCCAGGCATCATTGGAGATAGCAACCTGTTCAAAGACCTGGTGTGGATAGTTCTGTCCAGGGTCAGTTCCCAGGGTTAGACCATAAAGTAAGTTGCCGGTGCCGGGTAATGCGTCACAAGCGGCATCGATGTCATCCCAGGAAATCGGGGCATTGACGCCTGCGTCAGCAAAAGAGTCTGTGCGGTACCAGATGGCTTGAATCCAGCCGTCGAATGGAACAGCTGCGTATTTTCCGCTGGCGGGGTCGGTTACCATGACGAGTGGTCCGTCACGGAAATCATCCAGACCGATGCTGTCGATCACTGCAGAAGCGGCATCCGCGTCGAGAATACCATCCGCTGCAAAAGCGGAAACACGTTCGATACCCATGCGGACGATGTCGGGCAGGCGGTTGGCAGCTTGCGCGGTCGCAATTCGCTGGGCAATACCGGATTCTTCAATCGGGATGATGCGCAGATCAATTTCCGGATGTTCTGCCATGAATTTTATGGCAATGGCTTCGTAGACATCGATTCGCCCTTCTTCGTTGTCGGTTGTCCAGAATTCGACAACTGTTTTATCAACGGCATCAGCGGGCACTTCAACCTCTACTTCTACTTCAACTGGAACCTCAACTTCTACTTCTACTGTTTCTATAATCACTTCAGGTTCCGGTGTTGCACAAGCTGTCAGCAATGCTGCTGCGAGCAGGGCAACGGTAATCAGTAATGAAAGCTTCTTCATGTTTTCCTCCATACTTGTTGATCAAATTAACTGTCTTTTACTAGACTATCAGGTACTACACTCTACATAAACGCACACACCTCCTTTATGTTATTCCTCACAGTGTATTTATGGGACCTAAAGTTGACTGCCGAACCACGAGGGAAGGCTGCAGGATAATTTGCTCCTGCTCCAGGGATTCAGCGCGGATCTGTTTAATGAGCATCTCGCAAACCATTTCCCCAATTTGATAAATCGGTTGGTGAACTGTTGTCAGCGGTGGATGGCAGTGCTCGGCCAGGGGAATATTGTCAAAACCGGTAATGGCCACGTCTTTTCCCACTGTTAATCCCAGCTGCTGGGCAGCGCTGATGGCACCTAAAGCCATCAGGTCGTTGCAGGCAACAATCGCGGTTGGTGGTGATTCCTGGGTTAATAAATCGGTAGCCAATTGATAACCTGCCCGTTGAGTCATATCCCCGGTGACCATCAGGTCCTGGTTGATTTCCATCCCGTTTTCCTTTAATCCATCCAGGAATCCCTGGCGGCGGTAATGGGCAAACATGAAATGACCGGGCGCATCCAGGTAGGCAATACGCTTGTGCCCCAGATCCGTCAGGTGACTGGTGATCAAACCCATGCCATATTCTCCATCTTCATCCACATAAGCATAATCATTGTGGTCCAGCATGCGTCCGAAGGCCACAAAGGGGAATTTCATTTGGGAGAGGAACTTAATCCGCTGATCATCCTGGCGGGTGCGGACAATAATGAAGCCGTCCACCCGGGGACTGCGGACGTTCTTTTCATAAGTCTGGAGCTCCATGGTTCCCGGCGGGCGGGTGGAGACCAGTAGATCAAAGCCCATTTTTGCAGCCTGGTTTCCGATCCCGGTTAAAAACTCGCTGAAAAAAGGATCAGAAAAGCGAGGGCCGAAGGTAGGCATAATAAAACCGATGGTGTCAGTGTGCTTTGACTGAAGACGCTGGGCGTGAATATTGGGGATATAACCGAGTTCCTCGGCGATGGATCGCACTTCGGCTTTGGTATCAGGACTGACATCATCAAAGTCGTGTAGTGCCCGGGAGACGGTAGTGACGGATTTTCCGACTCGAAGGGCAATATCTTTGAGGGTAACGGCCATAAGTGGGAGATATCCTTGATCCAAAACGTTTAAGTAGTCCTTTCATTCTAATCCAAAACGTTTTGGTTTTCAATGGGGTGGGAGGAAATAGGGAGGAAAATCATATTTTCCCTATCTGTGGGGGGAGCGACTGGGGGTAGGTGTCATCTGTAGGGGCGGATTTTTGGTAAGTAGTAGGGGCGACCCGATGGGGTTCTCTTTTGTATTAATCTGTCTTTGCGAGCGAGCAGAGCGAGCGC
>JAIORG010000034.1 GCA_021108255.1 Anaerolineales bacterium
GCCTAAAATGGAGAATAATCATGAAAATTTTTGCATTAGGAGGCTATGGCAAAGTAGGATTACCAGCAAACAAGCTGCTTGCCCAGACCGATCTGGTAACTGAGATCGCTGTTGTTGGGAGGAATCTAGAACTTGCAGAAAAGGCTGCCGCAGAAATCGGTGAGAAAGCCATCGCAATCCAGGCTGATGGCACCGATGAAGAGAAGCTGACGTCACTAATGGCAGGATACGACCTTATCATGAACTCTGCGGACAATGAATTTGTTCTTCCTTCTATACGGGCTGCGATACACAATAGGGCTCACTACTGCGATGCAGCATTTGGAGGCATTCTCGAACAGGCGCTGCAGCTTGCATCTGGAGCTGAGGCTGTCGACATTACCGCTGTTGTCGCCAATGGCGTTCACCCTTCGATCACCAACCTGATGGGAGTGCATGTGGCGCGACAGTTGCAGGAAGTAGAGCAACTGCAGCTCGGGGACGCCAGCATGTACAACTTTCAGAGCGGGCAGGATTTAACACCTCGACAATGGCTCGAGGAGCCGCGGCAGAGTTTAGCCGCTTTGCACGAGTTCACAGAGGGCATTGGGTGGATGTTGCAGATAGTGCAGGACAGCGGCGCGAAGACAGTGCTTGATTTCCAGGATGGCCAATGGGTGGATCTGGATCCGGTCAGACACGGCCTGGATGTACCGCAATTGCAAGGCGGCACGATCATCGCACACCCATATCTGAGCAGCGATCCGCTCTTTGGATCACTACCATCTGATCTTGCCAGGGTATCACCGGTGGAGATGTTATTTAGCCCACTATCACCTAAGCTTCACAACGTGCTCAGGGAGCTTTCTCTGCGTGTGCTCGAGGGAAACATTGATGCCGACGCTGCTCTAGTTTCCTTCCTCGATACAGCTGAGAGTGATCCTCACCGCTACCTGACACTCCCAGACGATTTCGTCCCCATCCCGAAAACGTGGGCACGCGCTGTAGGCCGCAAAGAGGGGCGCGCGGCACGTTTTAGCTGTTGGTTCACCGCTCCCATGTGGGACGTGGGAGGATACTTTCTTACCAGTGTGGCTTTGGTTGTTGCTGTGCGCAAGATCTTGCGTGGTGAAATACGAGAGCGGGGGGTTATGAACGCCGAAACAACTTTCGAGCCCCAATCCTTCTTCGATGAAGTTGTCGCTGTGCTGCCGGAACCTCCGGCAGATGGGAAACTGATCGGCGAATCATTTGAATGGTTGGAGTGACAGCGATTGCACCATCTCGGTTACTCGCGGTGGAATGAAGCATAAGCACGGTGGTAAAGGTGGGGCTTTATCCGTTAGGTAGTTATGGAAAATATCAAACTAGAGGACAGGGAGAATGAATCATATGCGTAGATACCGGTGGATAATAATTACTTTTATCCTGATTTTGTTCATTGGCTCGTCGTGTATTGTGGCTCAATTTCCATATCGAGAAACACAAGTTATCCAAGATGACGATTTATTAAAAGAACAGCAAGTTTTATTCATCGGAAACAGCTACACATCTTCAAATAACTTTCCTCAAATATTTACCAAATTAGCCCAAGCTGGTGGTTACAATGTGAGTGCTTTAATGAAAGCAGAAGGAGGTTGGACACTAAGTAAACATAGCCAATCAATAGGATCAGATAACCTGATACAACAACAATCATTGAATTATGTAGTACTTCAAGAACAAAGTATTATCCCGTCTAATCCCAAAGACCGTGAGCAAAGTATGTATCCAGCAATAAGACTATTGAATGAGGAAATTGAAAATTCGGGGGCGGATGTCGTTTTATTTATGACTTGGGGGCGTCGTGACGGCTTGCCAGAATCAGAATACAATGATTTCCTTGAAATGCAAAAGGAGTTGGAAAAAGGGTATCAACAAATTGCTGATGAGTTAAATGTGATGGTTTCTCCAGTAGGTACAGCATGGCAAAATGCCCTAGAGAAAAATACGCAATTGGTCCTGTGGCAAGAAGATGGAAGTCATCCAAACATGAATGGTTCCTATCTGGCGGCTTGTGTTTTTTATGCAGTAATTTTTGGAGAGAGTCCAGAAGGATTAGCCTACATGGCTGGTTTGCAAGAAGATTTAGGTTATTTCTTACAATCTGTTGCAGCCGATACTGTTTTTGATGATTTAGAACGTTGGAATATCGAGTAATATTTGTAGGTGGTATTCTAATGAGAAAAAAGCTGCCCGACCCCCGCTCCACCTGTCCTGTGAACGAAGGAAGTGTCGAAGGGCTCAGGATCTGCGACACCTGGCCGCCTTTTATGTGACCTAGTGACTTTGAGACCAGGTGATGGGGTGAAGCGAGATTCGCCGAATTGGAAAATACTGCATACCGATTACTGTAACCCGACGTCAGATATACTCTTTCTTTATTATGGGGTTCAATCCAAACTGAACTGGGGTTAATTTATCGAAGTGTGGAGAATGTGTTTATTTCAAAAGTTTTTCTAATAGCTCCCGCACCAGCTGGGGGTCTGCTTTCCCGCCCGATTTAGCCATCACCTGGCCGATCAACCAGCCGATCACCCCACCTTTTCCAGATTTATATTGCTCCACCTGGGAGGGGTTACCCTGGATGACATCCTGGCAGATGGATTCTATCGCGCCGCTGTCAGTAACCTGCGCCAATCCTTCTTCCTCCACGATCTCCCGGGGATCTTTCTGAAGATTCTGGGTTTTCCGGATTAACTCTTTCCCGGTACTGGTGTTAATCACTTCCTCATCAATCAGCTTCAAAATCTCAGCCAGATGTTCCGGGGTGAGGAATAACTCAGCTGCGGATAAATGCAGCTCATTCATTAATCCCAGCACATCATTGATCAGCGCGTTAGCAGCCTGTTTCGGTTTCTGGGGATAATGCTTTATGATTCCTTCAAAGTAGTCCGACAATTGTTTTTCACTGGTGAGAACTTTCGCTTCCCGGGCTGGAAGTTTGTATTCTTCTATAAACCGGGATTCTCGATCAAGCGGCAGTTCCGGAAGGCTTTCCACCAATTCTTTGATTCGCTCTTCTCTGAGTTTAACTGCCAGCAGATCGGGTTCTTTAAAATAGCGGTAATCGGCTTCGGTTTCCTTGGAGCGCATCTTGGAAAGGGTCTGGGTATCTTCATTCCAGTCCAGCGTCCAGGATGCTATTTTATTTCCGGCTTCAACTTCCTTGATCTGGCGTTTGATCTCTGCCTTCATGGCATCCCGGCCGTGCTCAACCGAGTTGACATTTTTGATTTCAGTTTTGGGATTAAGGATAGTTGCTCCTTTTTCCCGGATAGAAACATTGGCGTCAAAACGCATCTGACCCTTTTCCATACTCGCTTCCGAAACCCCAATCCAGCGCAGAAGCTGCCGGAACTGCCGGATAAAATTGGCTGCTTCATCCGCGGAACGCAGGTCGGGTGCTGTGACCATTTCCACCAGGGGGACGCCGCAGCGGTTGAAGTCAAGCAAACGCCGGCCTGGTTTATGGATGGTTTTCCCCGCATCCTCCTCGATGTGCAGCTTCTCGATCTGAACCCGCCGGGTAGAGCCATCCTCCAGCGGCAGATCCATGAAACCGCCTTTGGCAATCGCCAAATCATACTGTGAAATCTGGTAACCTTTGGGAAGATCGGGGTAAAAATAGTTTTTCCGGTCAAAGAATGATACTGGTTGAATATCCGCGTTCAGGGCCGCAGCCAGCAGAACGGCTTTTTCTATCACTGCCTGGTTTGGCACGGGTAGAATACCGGGCTGACCAGTGCAGACCGGGCAAATATTGGTATTGGGCGGATCACCCCATGAATCTGCCTTGCAGGCGCAGAATATTTTACTTTTTGTATTGAGTTGGACATGGATTTCCAATCCGATTACTACTTCATAAGAGCTCATATTATCCGCACTTCCTGGTTTTCTAATTTTCCACTAAACCCTATTTTTACCACAGATTAAGCCGCCGTACAGGGGTGTTCGGGTACTGTCGCTGTACCTGATATTATACATGGAGTATAATTAAAGCTATGAAAAAATCCTCCTGGATACTGATCCTGGCTGGCTTAACTCTGATTGGTTTGGTCTCTATAGCCCTTACATACCAGTCACCAGTTCTGGCGGCGCCCAATCCCCAGATGACAAATTTCCCGACGCCAACGCCTGGATCGGATGGCAGGATCATCTATATCGTGCAGGATGGAGATACTCTCTGGCGCATTGCAGCAGTCTCGGGCTTGGATCTTGCCGATTTACGGGACCTCAACCAATTGGGCGTGGAAGATATCGTATTTCCCGGGCAGCAGTTGTTCTTGGGGCTGGGCGGCCCTGCTGGAGAGCAGCCGACTGCAGCTCCTTTTATTACTGAATCATCGGCTGAGCCAACCGATACACCGGTTCCTGGACTGGGTACTTTATGCGTGTTGTTGTTTGAGGATATTAACGGGGATTCCATGCGCCAGGAAGAGGAAATTAGTTTGCCGGGCGGAGCGATCAATATCAGCAACCGGGATGGATCGATTTCCATCACCGAGGATACTCTGGAACACGATCCCAATTCAGCGACTGATGATTATTTTTGTACCGAAGGGCTGGATGAGGGGGACTACAATGTTAGCGTTGCCATTCCGGAAGGCTACAATCCCACCACATCATTAAATACCGGAATTCAATTGTTGGCAGGGGATACCACCTTCCTGACTTTTGGCGCCCAGGCTGGATCGGTAGTGATTGAAGATGACCCATCGCCCCCGGGAACTTCAGGCAGTACACCGCTGCTGGGTGTGATTGGGGCCATTTTACTGTTGGGTGGAATTGGATTAGGTGTGTATTCGATCTGGTTCAGACGCTAAACACTTCCGAGTCGATAAAAACGGGCAGGTAATCTCTGCCCGTTTTTTCATTTAAATTCACCAATTTTGCGGGAGACCTCCGAGGTTGGTTTGACCTCGGAGGTCTCATCGACCTCGGGATAATTCTGCAACCATAAAAAAGAACCAGCTGCAAAGCCGGTTCTTTTTTGCTCATTATTACAAAGGCATACTCTTTTTCGGTCGGGAGCGCAGCGCCTACATATATCCGTCTGGATGCGATTGATGCCAGGACCAGGCGCTGTGGATGATGTCTTTTAAATCGGGGATTTGTGGTTCCCAGCCTAACTCTTTCCTGATCTTCTCCGAGGATGCCACCAATCGAGGCGAGTCGCCCGGGCGGCGGGGAGTTTCTTCAACCGGGATGGAATGACCGGTGACTTCCCGGGCGGTTTCTATGACCTCTCTGACAGAATATCCTTTTCCGTTGCCCAGGTTATAAACCAGCTTCTCCTGGTTCTCCAGAGCAGCCAGAGCCAGAAAGTGAGCGGAAACCAGGTCAACGATGTGAATATAATCCCGGATGCAGGTGCCGTCCGGGGTGGGATAATCCGTGCCGAAGATCTTGATATCTTCTCGTTTTCCAAGTGGAACCTGCAGGACAAGCGGAATCAGATGCGATTCTGGCTGATGCGCTTCCCCTTGATCGGGCAGGGCGCCAGCGGCGTTAAAATAACGCAGCGCAGCGTAGCGAAGTCCGTGAATTTCCCGGTAGAAATCCAGCACCTCTTCTATCATCAGTTTTGTGTGTCCATAGATATTTACCGGACCCAGCGGTGAGTCTTCCCCTAAAGGTTGATCGCTGGATTTGTAGACAGCGGCCGTTGAAGATAAAACAAAACGGTCAATGCCGGCTTTGACTGCCAGGTCGATCAGGTTCACAGAATTAATGAGGTTATTTTGATAATACTTGGGGGGATTAACCATGCTTTCCCCGGCTTCAATAAACGCCGCAAAATGCATCACGGCATCATATTTATTTGCCTCCAGGGCTGAACCCAGAGTTTTGTGGTCCCCGAGGTCACCCTGGATAAATTTTGCATCGGCTGGGATGGCTGCCTGGTACCCAGTAACCAGGGAATCATATACCGTTACCTGGTGTCCGGACTCGAGCAGTTGTCTGGCAGCAATCGATCCAATGTATCCGGCTCCGCCGGTTAGAAAAATATTCATAGTTTTTTCCTTTTTCTAAAAGGTTGCCTCAGATAGTATACTCCATGCTCTTCTGATAGGGTAACAAGTTTTTATTGCACCTCAAACTTTCTGTTTCTACCCGGAACTTCAGGCTGCTGCCCACCAATCTTGCCCTTCAATAAGATTCAGTTTTTTTAAATTCTCACGGATCAGGGGACGGGCTTTGCGGGCTCTGACCGCAGCCAGCAGGATTGGATTTTGATATTGTTTCCAAAGAGAAGGCAGGTCATCCCGGGAAATGATCGGTTTTCCCCGGCGGGTGCTCCCGATCTTCTTGGGATCGACATCAATGAAGGCAGTCAGGGGTAGACCTTCCCGTACAAGGTGTTTGCTTATCCGCCGGCCAGTCATTCCAGCTCCCCAGATGAATACCGCATCCCGGTTTCTGGCGGGTCCTTTGGCCAGGTAATGGGCTTTTGCCCGTAAAAAATTTTCCACAGAGTATCTTGAATCCTGGTGGGTAAGCCTTTCCGGATGTTCCCGCCACTCAAGCAGCACCTGGGGGATTTTGGCAAATTTGGCGCCAGCCAGGTAAAGACGGAGCCAGAGATCATAATCCTCGGGCCAGCCGTGGTCTTGGTACCCTCCTGCCTGGTCAACCCAGGATTTGCGAAAGGCAGTGCTGGGATTGGCGAGCGGGCTTTCAATGAAGATTTCGCGGGAGATATCTTCATGAGTTACCAGGGAATTCAGCCAATCATAATAAAGTTTAAATCCCTCGCCGACAAGCTCTGCGGGGAACCCACTTACCAGCGAACCAACGACAGCGACAGCCGGATTATCGAGTAAATATTCTCTTTGCAACCTGATCCGGTCAGGATGGCAGCGGTCATCGGCATCCATGCGGGCGATTATCGGCGCCCGGCAGAGAGTAAGTCCGGTATTGGCTGCTTGGATAACTCCCCTGTGGGGTTTTTTCACCAGCACAAAACGTGAATCCCGCTGGCTCCAATTTTCCAAAATAGAGGGTGTCTTGTCTGTTGAGCCATCATCCACACACAGCACTTCAAAATCCCGGTAGCTTTGGTCCGCTAGTGAGGATAAAGCTTCTTCGATCGTAGATTCAGCGTTATAACAGGGCAGCAGAACAGATACCTGGGGCATCCCTCACTCCAGATCCTGATTGGGATGGATGATTTCCTGGGCTAACTTGTTGAGGGATTCGATTTCATCTTCAGGGGTTTGGCTGGTTTTCCAGTATTGGTCCAGCAATTCCTCCGGGGAAAGGCTGCCGATAACCCGGTCTTTTGGCAGCCGGATTCTGACTTTTGATTGGGGCTGCTTCACGAAGTGGAATTCAAAACTCCCCTTAACCAGCTCCCGGATCGCGGATTCGTCAATTAGCGGATCCCAGGCTCGCGGGTATTCGAGGACCAATCGAATAATTGCATCTTTTAATAAATCTGATGAAGGCAGGGTTTTTTTAATCTGATCAGTAATTTTATCCTTGGAAGTCAGTTTCAGGTATTGATCTACAAACGGCCGAATATTTTCCAGTTTGTGCCAATCCAGCTTTGTTTTTCCCTGGTTAACCTCCGCGATGACAAAATACTTATCATCTTTGGCTTCTCCAAAATCTATCCGCTCAATTGATCCCGGGTACACAACCGGGGGATGCTTACCTTTATTCAGGTTTTGTTTTTTATGAAGATGCCCCAGGGCAGTGTAATCCAGGCGGTGATCCTGAACCAGCGCCAGCGGCAGGACCAGGTCATTCCCCAGGCTGACAGACCGTTCACCGCCAAAGACAGCCCCCTCGACAGACGCATGAGCTGCCAGCACGATGGGAAGCTGTGGATCAGCTTTCTTTAACCAGTTATCGATATCATTAGTTAACTTCTTGGTCATTTCCTGGTAGATCAGGTCCAAATCGCGGGTTTGCAGATCCAGGGCGGTCATCATGCCAGTCCGGGAGAGCCAGGGCAGTGCAATTAACTGAAGATCGAGGGATTTCCCCTCCGGGCACAGCCGGGAGAGTTCTTCACTGGACAGGAAACAAGGTTTGTCAACGATCAGCACATGGGGAACATTTAAGGTGGCAAACTCGGTCAATGCGTGCGCCCTGCCGATTGACGGGGAAATATCATGATTGCCCACCAGCAGGATGGTTGGAATCCCTGCCTGCGATAGGCGCATGATCCTGCTGCCCCATTCCCGCTGAAAAGTTGGTGCAGGGTTTCGATCTTTGTAGGCATCTCCGGCAAAAAGCACACAATCCACTTCTTCCTTGATAGCGCAGTTAATGATCTCATCCAGGGAAGCCAGGAAATCGAGGATGCGCAGCGGCAGCCCGGTTTCAGGATCCCTGCGGCCGTAATTGGCTATATCAATATGCGCATCAGCGAAGTGAAGTATTTTAGGCATAGGTTTCAAT
>JAIORG010000088.1 GCA_021108255.1 Anaerolineales bacterium
CAAGTCAGCATTCTCTTGCTTGCCGATTCGCTCACACAAACGGTAAACACGGAGAATGTGAGAAAACCCATGAACAGGATCATCATCCGGATAATATCCCCGGGCTTCTTCAATTGTCGGCATATTTCGTTCTCCTGGTATTAATGCCGTAAGGTCTGTCTGGGTAATTTAGATCAGGGAATATTAATCCCTGCCTAGATAAAGTATTGGCTGATGAACAGGTAAAGGGCAACAGCCAGAGCAATCATAATGCCAAGCTTGAGAATATTTTTAGTAACTTTTAGAAAAACCCGCAAGACAAATAAACCAACCACCGCAATGACAATCCAGACCATAAGTGAATTATCTAAAAATTCCATATCTCCTCCTAACCCTGATAAACCTGTCCCTGTTTGATCACCGTTTCAACCAGATTGGTGCCAAACCGATATCCAATATGCCTGTAATCAGGGATATCCAATACGATCAAATCTGCCTGCTTCCCTGTCTCTAGCGATCCGACCTTTTCCTCCATGCCAATCGCTGCCGCGGCATTAATAGTTGCCGCTGCAATTGCCTGGTTCGGGGTAAGTTTCATGTACCGGCAGGCCAATGCTGCCGCAAACTGCATGCTCTCACACCAGGCGGTTCCCGGATTAATATCTGTGGCAATTGCCAGGATTCCCCCGGCATCCAAGATGTCTTTTGCTGGGGAATACTCCGATTCTGCCAGCCCAAAAGGAGTGCAAGGCAAGGCAACAGCGACTGTATCTGACTTGCCCAGGGCTTTGATATCTTCCGCTGATGTCACCACCAGGTGATCCGCAGACGCTGCCCCTAATTCTACCGCTAAACTCACACCACCCAGGTTATCAAATTCGTCCGCATGTATCTTTAATGGAAATCCATATTCTTTTGCTGTTTCCAGGATTTTGCGACTCTGGGCCAGGTCAAATGCGCCTGTTTCACAAAAAACATCTATATAAGGAAAGGGTCTTTTGGTGTGTTCTGCCCACCAATCAGCAAGCGCTGGAATCATTTCCTCACACACCAGGTCAGTATATCCAGCGGTATCCCCTTCATATTCAGGAGGGACGGCATGGGCGCCCAGATAGGTAAAAGCGATATCCAGAGGTTCTTCTTGATCAAGTTCCAGCAAAGCTTGCATCATTAACAATTCTGTTTCTGAATTCAATCCATATCCGGTTTTCCCTTCCAGAGTTGTTGTACCATGGGCAAACATTCGCTTTAATCTGGGACGAGTCTGATCCTTAAGCTGTTTTAATGAAGCATTCCTGGTAGCCAGGACGGTGGATACAATGCCTCCACCAGCTTCCATAATCTCCAGGTAAGTCTTTCCCTGTAAACGCATTTCAAACTCTGCTGACCGATCACCAGCCCAGACGACATGCGTATGGGGGTCTACAAAACCAGGCATTACTACCTTCCCCCGCACATCCATTCTTTTCTCGTCCGGATATTTCTTGAGCAAATCCGGGGATAGACCTGTTTCCACAATTCTGCCATCCCGGAACAAGACCGCGCCGTCCTCGATCAGCCCTAAATCTCCCAGGCTAGTTCCCCGTTGAGCTCCCCCTGCTAAAGTTAATACTTGTGCGGCTGAATGAATTAACATCTGTTTTCCCTACCCCTTAAAATTTATATCTAAAATTGTATCATCACCCGGTGAAGTCCCTTTCAATTGGTTTACAAATACCTGGGCCCGAACAAATTGTCTTTTCTTAAGATAAAATGAGTTTAAAGTGATTATTCTTATTCCCCACCTAACTGCCCAGGGACTTTAATACTATCCTTTTTTGCCAAGCTTAACAAGAAGAGTGAATCTTAAAAAATTGTATTTGCTAATAATGCCCTTTCACGATATAATTGCCCATCTATCTGGTAGTTATTCTAATGCTTTTCCCGCAGGCGGATTTTAATGGCTAAAAATTCTTCCCGAAAGACAAGAATACTCTGGGCTGGTAAGAGGAGAGCAGATATTCCGTCATTCGTTCCGAATTTGGAAGCCAGGGGTTATAAAGTCACCTTCGTTACAACCGGGAAAGACGCCGTTCTGAAGCTCAATCGAGTAAAACCCGATGTTATGGTCGTTGACGCTGCCTCAATGAGGACAACCGGGTCACGCATCTGCAAGTCTGTTCAAGCAAAAGGTTCTTCCGTTCCCATCATCCTGATAAATTCTCCCGACAATCTCCCCACAAATGAAATCGTGGCCGATGTTCAGCTTGTCCATCCGTTTACCATCCGCAAACTTGAAAACCGGATCATCCCTTTTGCGCCTGGTGATGGCGATGAAATACTTAAAGCAGGACCGATACACCTGGATATGGACCGCCAGGTCATTCGCTGTAATGGGAAAGAGGAACATGTAACACCCAGAATGGCAGAGCTATTAAAGATGATGATCAAACAAAAAGGGGTAGTACTGGACAGAAGAAAGATGTTCAGCCAGATTTGGAAAACCGATTACACAGAAGACACTCGTTCTTTGGATGTGCATATCAATTGGCTGAGGAAGATTGTGGAAAAGGATCCTGATAACCCGAAGCTGATCCATACTATTCGAGGCAAGGGTTATAAGCTCGTTTTATAAGTCGCTGGAGAACGGTTTTTCTTTCCGGTCACCCCGTAGAATTTACGGGGGTGTTTTTTTAAAGAACATGCTGGATTTGGTCCCCACTAATCAAGACAAATCTTAAACAGATTTCCCCGTTTTTCTCTGGAATAACGGTTGACGCTGGTATATCCCCCTTCCTCCAGGGTCTTGCGGCTTGAAAACTACTGTGAAAGATCTCCCCATCCCAATCAGGATCCATCTCCCAATAATCCACCTGGGAGATTAAATCCGGGGGCAGTGTGACAACTCCATCGCTAACCTCTGGTGGTTTAATTTCCAATTCCTCAAAACTCAAGAATGGGGGGAGTTCAACAGATTCTTCCTTCTGGATCATTACTGAGAAACCGTGCTCGAAACCGGCGGATTTCCCTTTCTTGTTTTCCTGAATATCCAGAACCAATCGGGAGCGGGCAGTTTGGAGAGCCCTTGGTTGGGTATCTGAACTGATAAACTGACGGTTCAGCCGTGAGGCTACAGCTGCGGTTGTTCCCGCCCCGCTAAAGAAATCTGCTACCAAATCTCCCCGATTGGATGAAGCCACAATAATCCGTTCCATTAAACTCTCAGGCTTTTGGGTTGGATACCCGGTCCGTTCATTGTGCAGCCTGGCAACTACTGGAAAATACCACCAGTCTTCAGGGACTTTTCCCCTTTCTAGATCAGGGGTTTTTCCAAATCCCGCCTTTTTTGAAGACTTAAATGTTACTACAGTATTTTCGCTGTAAGGAATGCGTACCTGGTCTACATTGAATGTGTATTGATTTGACTTGGAATAAAACAGGATCATGTCGTGTTTCCTGTTAAACGCACTCCGGATTGGTGATGGGCCATGGTAAGTCCAAATAATCTCGTTCCTGAGATTATCGTATCCGAATATTTCATCCAGCAGAAGCCGGGCATAGGAATTTGCGTGCCAATCCAGGTGAAGATAAAGAGAGCCAGAAGGTGATAAAAGTTTATGCATCAGGGTCAGGCGGGGATACAGCATATCGAGGTATGATCCCATATCCGACCATTCATCATGATATCCTTCAGCCAGCTGCCAATTCTCCGGTTTCCGCGAGTCCTCCCCCCTGCCAACCCGGGCAGAGTAGCCTTTATTGGTAAAAAAAGGTGGATCGGCATAAATGAGGTTTATCTTTCCCTCATACTCTGGTAATAAAGCATTCATCACTCGCAGGTTATCCCCCAGTATCAGCCTATTCTCCAGGTGCTGAGATGCATCCTCGCCCTCAAAAGGATAAAGGATTGCATCGGTCTGTAATTTTCCACCCTGCGGGATGGATTTAGATTTTGAGGACCAGTTCAGGGAAGTCATATTATTTTCTGGGATAAATTCTGGGAATTGTATTCCCCGGATGAATTACTCAAGTTTTAAGGAGCACCCTGCGGGAAATTTATTAGTAATTATCTCCAGCGCAGGGCACTTATCAATACTATTTACCATTGAAGACTGTACTGCTAGGAAAACTTTTCCTTCAGCAAATCCTCCAACGTGGGCTGCCCAATCACTTGCAGCTCGTAGCGTACCCGCTGGGAGGGTTTATTTATTTTCATCAACCCGGTCAGATCAATCGGGGTGCCGATGATCACTAAATCAACTTCAGCGTTGTTGATGGTTTTTTCCAGTTCGCGGATCTGGGCATCTCCATATCCCATGGCAGGCAGCACATCTCCCGTGCTGGGATATTTTTGGTAAGTTTCCAGGATGGTGCCGACCGCGAAAGGACGCGGATCAACAATTTCAGCCGCGCCAAAACGCCTGGCTGCTACCCATCCAGCTCCATATGCCATCCCACCATGAGTGAGGGTTGGGCCATCTTCCACAACCAGCACCCTCTTCCCCTTAATCTGGGAGGGGTCATCCACAAACAGCGGTGAAGCTCCTTCCAGGATTACCGCTTCGGGAGCCAATTTCCGCAGAGAATCATGCAGATAAATCACATCCTCCGCATCAGCAGTATCCACTTTATTGATCACAAAAACATCAGCTGTCCGGGCATTGGTTTCTCCCGGATGGTAGGTATTTTCGTGTCCTGGGCGAAGGGGATCAGCCACGACAATTTGAAAATCGGACTTATAAAAGGAAAGATCGTTATTGCCTCCATCCCAGATAATAACATCGGCTTCTTTCTCCGCTTCCCGCAAAATCGCTTCATAATCCACCCCTGCAAAAACCAGGATGTCATTCACGATATGAGGTTCGTACTCCTCACGTTCTTCGATTGTGCATTCGTGTTTATCCAGGTCAGCCAGTTCTCCAAAGCGCTGAACAGTCTGTTTCACCAGGTCTCCATAAGGCATAGGGTGACGAATAACTGCTACTTTCTTCCCCATATCAGTAAGGATTTGGGCAACCCGCCGGGTGGTTTGGCTCTTGCCGCTGCCTGTCCGGACCGCACAAACCGATACGACCGGCTTGTTGGATTCAAGCTGGGTTGTGTTCAAACCCATCAACCGGAAATCCGCTCCAGCTGCCAGGACTTCTGATGCTTTGTGCATAACATACTCGTGGGGAACATCACTATAAGCAAAAATTACCTGCTCAATTTTATGTTCCTCAATGAGGAGAATCAATTCCGATTCGGGGTAAATAGGTATTCCTTCAGGGTAGTTTTCTCCTGACAAAGGGGCAGGGTATTTGCGCCCATCAATATTGGGAATCTGGGTGGCTGTAAAAGCAACCACTTCGTAATCCGGATTATCCCGGAAAAAAACATTAAAATTATGAAAATCGCGTCCTGCGGCACCCATGATTAACGTACGGACTGACATTGGTTTCTCCTTCAAAGTTCGATTATTTTCTATGGAACATCTAATCTCAGGTAGCTAATTGTACAAAATACTGGGAAGAATAACAGTGACAAATTTCGTGTTGTAATAATTCATTTTTTTATTCAACCTCACATCACTTTCGGAGCTTCGATGCCTAATAAGTTTAAGCCCGCTGAAAGGACAATCCGGGAGGCTTCCACCAACTGAAGCCGGAAATCCCGTACTTCCGGGTCGGCATTTAATACCGGGGCTTGGCGATAAAAAGCATTAAAAGACCGCGCCACTTCAAATAAAGCGTGGGTGAGGTGAAGTGGTTTATACTCCCGGGCAGCGTTCTGAATTACTGCCGGGAATTGGGATAAATTTTCTATCAGGGATACTTCTGTCGGATCGAGCTCATAATCCGGGTCGATGGCAGCGGATGGCAGTCCATCAGCTTTTTTCAAGATGCTGTTTGCCCTGACATGAGCGTATTGTATATAGGGGGCTGCCTGTCCATTAAAGTCAAGGGCGGTTTCCCAATCAAAGGTGACAATCCGGGTATTTTCCCTGTCCAGCATTGGAAATTTAATTGCGCCCAATCCAACTGCCCGGGCAATTTCCATTTTATCTTCCTGGTTGAGATCTGGATTTTTCTCGTCAACTACTTCAAACGCCCGGGATTTTGCTTCTCTAATTAAGTCTTCCAGGAGAACAACTGTCCCTTCCCTGGAAGCCATCACTACATTACCCGGCAGGTTGACCAGTTCGTAAGACAAATGTACAAGATTTTCAGCCCAGGAATATCCGGCAATCTCGAGTGTTTTCCATACCTGTTGAAAATGCAGCGACTGGCGGACGTCAACCACATAGATAGATTTATCAAGCGGATATTCCTCAAACTTCAATTTGGCCAGGGCCAGGTCTTCTGTGGCATAGAGGGCCGTGCCGTCAGATCTCAGAACTACCAGGACACGGTATTTTTCCTTCTTTAATCCCAGCAGATCGTCCAGCCGGACAATAACTGCGTCATCCGGGCGCAAGTCTTCCGCAATCCCCTTCTTGATTAGCTCATCCACCAATTCTTTGCCTTGAAATTCCACCTCGCTGTTGGCATAAATACGGTCAAAATTAATATCAAGCACCTCATATAAATCGTGGAATCCATCCACTGACCACTGGCGGGTTTGTTTCCACAAATCCACAATTTCCGGTTCCTGCCGATCCCATCTGCCATATAGTTCCCTGACTTCAGATTCCAACCCGGGATTTTCTTCCAGCCGGCGGTTAGCTTCGGCATAAAGATCGCCCATCCAGCGGGTTGCGTCTGCTGGGGGTGTTTCTCCAGAATGGAACTTTTGATAATTCCAAAGCCATTTGATTACATGAAGTCCCATATCACCGTAAAAATTGGCCCGGATCACATCATAGCCGGCGAATTCCAGGATCCGGCAAACGGCGTCTCCCAGGATGGCAGATCTCAGGTGTCCTACATGAAAAGCCTTATGGGTATTTGGCTGGGAAAATTCAACCATCAGGGTTTTTCCCTTAGGGTCTCCTTTTCCAAAATGATCCGCGGATAAAACAGAATTTACAACCCGGGCGCTGAATAAACGGGAGTCAAAATACAGATTCAGGTAACCGCCTGCAGCTTCAATCCGGGAAAAATATTCCTGGGGAGGAAGATTCTCCGCTACCAGCCGGGCAATTTCCTCTGCCCGTTGGGGGACATTCAGGGATTTCCCGCTTTTTGCTTCCAGCGCAGCAATTTTGAAAAACGAGGTGGAAATGCCCCATTCACCAGAAAAAGGCACAGGGGCCCATCCCATATCTTCCGCAAAGGGGATAGAGTTCTCTTTAAAAATAGAATAAATCTGCTGCTCTATTTGTTTCTGTTCTTCCTGGAACATATAGCTGCCCGAGAGATAATAATGATTTTTAGATCTGAATATTCAGCTGGATTTTCAGCAGGTCCGCACCGAGATTATAACATGATGGGTCCCTGAGAAAACAAAAAGCGGGAGCAGTTAAAGCTCCCGCCGGGTTTATCAATTGAATCTGTTAGGTTTAGGCGCCTTTTTCCAGAGCTGCTAAACGGGTCATAAGCCGTCCTTTTCTACGGGAGGCATTATTTTTATGAATAACGCCTTTCGCGGCAGCTTTATCAAGCGCTTGTACTGCAGCTGCGGTGGCTTCCTGAGCTGATTCCAGATTTTGCTCTTCAATCTCCAGGAACGCTTTTCTTACCAGCGTTCGGGCGCGGCTCTTATAGGTACGATTCCGTAATCTTAGTTTTTCGTTCTGTCGTTCTCTTTTTTGTGATGATTTTAAGCCCAAGGTAATTCCTCCAATCAATAACTTCACTTCCCATCTATATCCGGGAATATTCTATCATAAAGTTGCTTAGTTTCTTCGAAGGGACATTTTAAGGGAAGGAAGGGTTTTTGTCTAGCCCTTTGGTCAGAATACATCATTCAGTTCATTATTAGCTGCCAGAAGCTGCCCCTGGCTCATGCCCCCTACTAGAAAGACCTCAAACATGTTATGATGAAACCCCCAGGTCAGCCTGGTGATTGCGCCCTGTTCGCAGGGCGAGGAAAGTCCGCACTCCATAAAGCACGATGCCGGATAACGTCCGGGGCGGAGAGATCTGCCGGATCGGGCCACAGAAACAAACCGCTCCTTCGGGAGTAAGGGTGAAATGGTGGTGTAAGAGACCACCGGCGCGGACAGTAATGTCCGCGGCCGGGCAACCCCCATCGGGAGCAAGGCCAAACAGGAATGAACTCCTTCGGGAGGGGAGGCTGCTCGTCTCCCTTGAATACCAGGTAGGCTGCACCGAGGTGCGCTGAGAAGCGCGCCCCAGACAGATAATCACCTCAGTGAAAGAAAGGGAAGAAGCCCCCCGGGGTGTAAACCGGAA
>JAIORG010000091.1 GCA_021108255.1 Anaerolineales bacterium
TGGACGAAAAAGCATTTATTACCACAGAGGATGTTGTAGCTGTCCGGCGGGGGATATTAAGAGGGAAGTAAATTTTTGCCAATCTGAAGGATAACCCGAGAGAATTGAAGTGCACCCCTTAAGGTGGGCAAATAAATAAAAACCTCTTAAAATATATTATTCAAACTGACGTCTGATTTCGTTAGGCGCCAGTTTTGTTTTATGTGCCGACTGCCCCGCCAGGATGCTTCGCGAAAGTCGTAGCAGGAGCTACCCTTCGACTCGACCTTTGGTTGCAGGACAAGCGCTGAGCATCCCTCTTCAGGGATGCTTAAATTTTCTATGGATTACTGGATCAGTGGAAAGCTTAAGCATCGACGGAGGTCGATGCATGGTCTGAGCGTAGCCGAAGACCCAAAGATGGGACTTCAGTCCCCTGGTGAACATCGTGATAAATTGAATATTGCTTTGTCTCTGAGATTTTCATAATTTCAGTTTATGGAAAACCTCATCCTTATATCAAAAACACCTCCCGTATATATATTGTACGAGAGGTGTCTTTATTATTGTGTCCTGTTTTTGGGGTTCAGTTCAGAATTCCCGGGTTATCTTTTAAGTATCAGATCAACTCGTCAATCGGGATGGGTTGGTCCTCCAGGGTGAACAGCCAGGCGCAGTAATAACTTTCCGGATGATCATCCGGGGGGCAGCAAATCACCGCAGTCCGGATCCGGTCATCGATGGTATGAGCAAAAAAAGCATATTCTGCTATTCCCACAGGTTTACAGGGAAAATCATCCAGCCCTCTCCTTTTTCGAGCAGACTGTACCCGGCAATCGTTCATTTCAAACCTTAATGTCTGTTTGTCAATATCAATTAAAGATTGGTCGTTAATCCGGGCATATAACCGGAACTGAAGAGCTTTTTTCAGGGCAGGAATTCCGCTGCCGGGGGAAATATCGTGGCGGCGCATAATTCTTTTCGCTTCAATTTGAGTAAAAGTGATCCAGGCTTCCTTGTCCAGTGCGATGGCGATTTCCATCCCGTACTGTTTTTCTGCTGCCTGAAACCAGAGGCCGTCATGAGCAAGCCAATTTTTTGCTTGATCTTCCAACATCTCGATTAAGGTTTCTTTGGAGAGGGATTGAAGTATTTCTCGGTCAGGCATGATTACCTCACAGGTTCGTCCGATAGGGGAATAATGAATTGGTTTTTGAGTACCTCAGAAAAGAAACTCTCCGTCCTGGTATACCAGGCTGTTATCCACGGTGATGGTTGAATCAGATCGCATATCACAGATCATATCCCAATGCAGGGCGCTTTTGTTCTTGCTGCCGGTTTCGGGGTATCCGGCGCCGATAGCTATGTGAATTGTGCCGCCAATTTTTTCATCAAAGAGGATGTTGCCTGAAAATTGCTGAATACCCGTATTCATACCAACAGCAAATTCTCCGACATAGCGTGCTCCTGGATCAGTATCCAATAGTTTCAGCAAATAATCTTCCTGTTCCTCCGCAGAAGCTTGAATAACTTTGCCATCCTTAAAGGTCAATTCAACCCCTTTAACTGTGACTCCGCTATAAATCGCCGGGTAAGAGTATCTGACCCAGCCGTTGAGTGACTCTTCAACAGGACCGGTAAAAATTTCACCATCTGGCATGTTGTTAGTGCCGAAGCAATTAATAAAGGTCCTGTCCTTGACTGATAATTCCAGATCAATGTTTGGACCTTTTAGCTGGATCCGGTCATGGCCTTGAAAGAGAGATAAGGCCGCTTTTTGATTTTCTTTTACCTGCTGCCAGAGGTCGATGGGGTTATCCCTATCGGCAAAGCAAGCCTCGTAAACAAAGTCCTCAAAAACTGTCAGGCTCATTCCGGCTTCCCTGGCATAGGCTGGTGTTGGGAAGAGCGTAGTTACCCATTTAAACTCATCCCGGGCTCCCCGGTCCATTTGAGTCGCGAGGATAGGAGATTGGGCTTGCTGGAATATGGTTTGTTTCTCAGGCGGAAAATCAACCAGTTGGTTAGGATTGGTCAAGGAATGGATTCTGATCCGAGATTCAAACTGGTTGTAAACCTGGCTTCTGAGTTGATCGACATGAGAGAGCTGATCATCACTTCCAAAGGAAAACAATTCTCTGTTTTGTTCCGGAAACTTCAACAGCGGATAAGGAAAGCCGCCATGAGTTAATATTTCCTGGAATAACGCCCTGACCAATGGTTCGGCGGCAGTGGTGGCCTCGATGGCAACCCGGTCTCCTGGCACTACTCTGGCTGAATGCTCCACTAAGATTTTTGCTAAGGTTTGTATTCTTGGATCCATCCCTGATCTCCTTGTGGTCAATATTGTTTTCTACCTAATTCTAGCATGAGAAAAACTAAAATTGGGAGTTCTCAAGGGTGGTTATTTGTGATGGGAATACAATAATTTTAAACGCGCATTGACTATTTGCCGGGAGGAAGCTGACTTGGCAGTTTATCCAAGCCCGATTATAATTTTGGAGTGGCAAAGAACAAAGACCCCAGAGATTTGTCTGTAAATGAATTGCGCAGACTGCTGATAGAAAAACGGCGTTCAGGCCGCCATGAACGCATTGAACGCTATCGGGAGACGGGGCGAATCGTCCGTTTGGTCTCAGATGAAGAAGAAACCTCCTGGGACGATATCCGGACAACGTTTCCAGAAGGGGAAGGACCTCAAGACCCGGTTGATGAATCAAGAAAACGCGGGAAACGAGTAGTTGATGGTTTTCTCCTCACGATAGAAATTCTGGCCGTTTTGGGTTTGATTTTTGTTCTCTTTAATGGGCTGGACATACTGCAGGAACTTAATCGGGAAGTCGCCCTGGCGCTTGAACAACCAACGTTAACCCCAACCCCGTTAATTGTGGCAGTTGTTTTACCATCTGGTCATACTCCGCCGGATTCCCCGGGAGGTAGTAAACCGAACATGGCAGAAATTCCTGAGCACCTGCAACCCGTGGTGCAGTCTTTTGGAGAAATTCCAATTCCGACCCAGGGTCCACAACACGCGATCCGGCTGCAGATCCCGAAAATCAATCAGGATGTGCCGATTGTAGAAGGTGATGGTTTTGAACAATTAAAAAAGGGTGTTGGACATCATATCAATTCCGCCAACCCGGGTGAACCTGGCAATGTGGTATTATCTGCGCACAATGATATTCATGGCGAAATTTTTAGGCACCTTGATCAATTGGAAACTGGTGATTTAATAATTATTTTTTCCGAAAGGCAGAGTTATACCTATGTTGTGGAAGATGTATTGTTCGTTGAACCCACCCAGGTTGAGTTTCTGGCATCAACGGGTGAGCCAACGGCAACACTTATATCCTGTTACCCATATATGATTGATAATAAAAGAATTGTTGTTATTGCGAATCTAATTGATAGCTGAGGAGTTATAAGATTTATGGCAAAGAAGAAAAGAGAGTTTAATCCGGATTACAGCTACGTGATTAAAGATTTAAAGAGAATCGGTATTATTGCAGGGTCTTTGTTGGTGATCTTGATTGGGTTATCTTTTATCCTGTAGTAAAAAGAACTTGAGTCGTCTGATCTTTGGGAAGAGAAAACCTGGAATTTTCACAGATTTAACCATCTTCAAAAATTAGATACTAGAGAAAAGACCATTGAGGAAAGGGAGATTCCTGGCTGCAGGTTTTTCTCCTTCAGAGAAAATTGTAAACGATTATCCGTGAAGAGCAGCTGGATGATAGAATTAGATAGGAAATCTTTACAGAGTAATTTGACATGGACTCACAAGAATCGATCAAATCACCATACTGGAATACCACCACGAAGTTAGTTTTTGGATTAACTATAGTGGCGATTATGGCTGGAATTTTTCTTTACTACCGGTCAATTGTCTCGTTATTGATACTTGCCTTCATCATTACCTATCTATTCCGTCCAGTTGTGATTTACCTGGCTGATAAAACAAAAATGTCCTGGCGTCTCAGCGCAACGCTGCTTTTTGTGCTGATAATAATTATTTTGATTGGTCTTTTGACCGGCGCCGGATTGGCAATCGCCCAGCAGGTAACCAGTTTGGTTAGTGTGCTTCAGGATTTTGCTGAAAATTTGCCTGAACTGGCAAATGATCTAACCGTTTACCTGGGTCAATTTGGCACTATTGGAGAAATAATCAATCTCAATGATCTCGCCAATCGAGCCCTGGAAGCAATTCAACCTTTCCTGGGTCAGTTAGGAAGCATTGTGGGAACAATTGCAACAGGTGCAGCCTCTAGTATCGGCAAGTTGTTTTTTGTTGTGTTTGTTGCCTACTTTATCCTGGCTGAATCTTCGCAAGTAGGAAATATTTCGATCGAACAAATCCCGCAATATGACTACGATGTCCGGCGTATGTCCCGCCAATTAAGAATTGTCTGGGATTCCTTTTTTAGAGGGCAGATCATCATTTTTATGATGGTATTTGTAATCTATCTGATAGTTTTATCTGTTCTTGGTGTCAGGTACTCAATAGCGCTGGCAGCTATGACGGGATTGGCTGTGTTTGTTCCCTATGTTGGTATCTGGGTGACAGCTTCAGTTTTGTTTTTGGTTACTTTTTTACAACCCACTAATTATTTCGGTTTGCTCCCCTGGCAGTACGCGGCGCTGGTTCTGGCGATAACCCTGGTGATCAACTTTACTTTTGACAATTACATCACACCGCGTTTTCTTGGCAGGACTCTGGACATACATCCAGCAGCAGTGCTGGTTGCCGCCCTTGTTATGGCAAGTCTATTGGGCATTGTAGGGATTTTCCTGGCAGCACCGGTGGTTGCTACATTGAAACTTCTTGGAATTTATGTTTTCAAAAAAATGTTTGACCTTGATCCCTGGCCGGAACCGGAAGTTGAACTTCACCGAATCGAATTTCCCTGGTACCGGTGGTCCAGGCAGCTGGTAAAATGGCTGAAAACGGTTTGGTTGAGGGTCCGAAAAGATAAAAAAGATTAACAAAAAAACTGCTGATTAGTTCTTCGTAATCAGCAGTTTTCTATTTAATGATTTGATGTCAGACAGCGATCCCGGCAGGGGAATATAGAGTTTCCTGAATGTTGACGATTTTCCGGCGGAGGTTTTTGTCGGTTTCCAGAAGATCTGTAATTTTCTCATGACCGTACATCACCGTTGTGTGATCTCTCCCGCCCAGCATTTCTCCAATTTTTGGCAGAGACAATTCACTTTCCTCCCGCAGCATATACATTGCGATCTGGCGCGGGAAGGAAAACCTCTGGCTTCGACTCGGGCTGAGAAGTTCTTCTATTGAAACCCCGTATTCACGGGCGATAGTGTTCAAGATTTGCTGTGGTTCAATTTCCTTTGATTCGGGCATTAAATCAGCCAGGGCATATTCAACCAGCTGTTCATCCAGAGCCATCCCTCTCAAATCAGAATAAGCCATGATGCGGGTCATTGCGCCTTCAAGTTCCCTGATATTGGTCTGGAATCGATGGGCTATATCTTCAAGTATGGAATCCGGAAGTGAATACCCCATCCGATCAGCTTTTGACTGCAGAATCGCTACCCGGGTTTCAAAATCAGGGGGTTGAATGTCTGCCGCCAATCCCCATTCGAACCGGGAGCGTAATCTTTCTTCTAGTGTGACCATGGCCTTGGGAGGCCGGTCAGAAGTCATCACGATTTGTTTGTTCTGGCCGTGCAAGGTGTTGAATGTGTGGAAGAATTCTTCCTGAGTGGATTCTTTTCCGGCAATAAACTGGATATCATCAATCAGCAGTACGTCAATCCGGCGGTATTTATCCCTGAAAGCTGGGGTCGTATGACTCCGGATTGCTGTGATCAGGTCATTGGTAAATTCTTCTGAGGAAACGTATAAAATCTCAAGTCCCTGAATCTGGCACATATTGCCGATTGCATGCAGTAGGTGGGTCTTTCCTAATCCCACACCACCATATAGGAAGAGGGGGTTATATGTCTGGGCAGGTTTCTCTGATACAGCCAGGGAAGCTGCGTGAGCCAGCCTGTTGCTGGACCCGACCACAAAGTTATTAAAGTTGTAGCGGTTGTTGATGCAGATCCGATGGGGAGGTGAGTTTTCTACCTGGGGAGTTACTGAATCAGATTCTTCTCTGAGTTCGTTTTGTGTTTTTTTCGCGTTCTGACCAGCTCCGTATTTCACTTCAAAAGAGATATCAACAGGACGGTTAAGTGTTCCGGTAAGCAATTTGGTGATGGTACTTTTAAGACGGCTGTCAAGCCAGTCCCGGGCATAGGCGTTATGTACGCCGATTTGAAAAACATTATCCGAAACCGAGATCAATTCTGCATCCCGTACCCAAGTATCAAAAGCTGCTTTGGGCATTTCCATCTGTAATTGCCCGAGAGCTGCTTGCCAAGCTTGCTTTCCTTCCATGAACCCAGACCTCCTCACTTCTTCCTGAAAAGAAGATTACACTCCTGTCCGGAAAAATTGCTTATTCCGAAATTTCAAACACCATACACTCTGGAGGATTACCTTATTTTGTTATTGTAAATATCCCAAAATGGGGGAACGCTTCAAGGATAATTCTAATGGATGATGGCTGGTGTAGCAATCCCAACCCTCTAAAGAAAAACGATTTTTTAAGGTTGGCAATCTTAAGGAAAACTTTGAAAATAGAACCAGGTTCAGGGTTGCCCTGGATTTGGGTTTTTTACAGTCGATTTGGGGATTCAGAACTTAAGACCCCCTACAGATAGGGGTAAGCAAAAGGCCAAATACCCTTATCTTAAAACATTCCAAATATTAAATAATTTACCTGGGCAGTCTTTAACCCGTTTACTTGAATCTCACGGTTAAAATGATAGTTTTCTGGTTTCAATTTGCAGGTGAATTCGATTTATGTCGCTTTTATAGGCGTGAAATACATGCTCAGCTTACCAGTTTATCACTGAATTATTTATCTGGACAACAGGTAACTCAGCTCGATAACTCTATGTTAGAATTTGAAGCATGGAAGAAACTCGTTCCCTTTCAGTTAGATCTTTCTTTCCCCTGGTGTTTTTTCTTGCTGTCCCGGGATGGATTTGGCTGATATATCTTATGACCCAGACAATTCCCACTCTGGGAAATCGCTGGATGTTTTTCGTTGCGGCAGTTTTTGCCGTGACAGGAACATCTATGCCGTTGATTGCCTACCTTAACCGTATTATCAAACCATTTGGCCCGGCTACCTATGAGATGATAGTGCGGGAATCAACCATTATCGGAGTTTATGCAGGAATCTTGATCTGGCTCAATAAAGGACAAATTCTCACCTATGGCCTGGCAATCATCCTGGGAATCGGTTTTCTTATTGTAGAATCATTAATTCGTCTCCGGACCCGCAGCGAATGGCATCCAGCAGAGTGATGACTGGACCGGTTACCTGGCTGCCGGGTGTCATCTTTGAACTTGGTTTTAAGGTTGTTTATAAATGAATTCATTAAGTCAATTGCCTTCAGTTGATCAGATCCTTACTTCATCCAAAGGAAAGAAAATAGAGGAGAAGTACGGTCATAACCCTGTAGTTGAGGCTATCCGGGCCAGCCTGGATAAAGCCAGGCAGGAGCATCTTCAACAAGGGGCAGCCGTTCCGGATCTGGAATCCATCCTCATTACTGCAGAAGGTTTATTATCCATCTGGTTAAAACCAACCTTGTTTCAGGTTTTAAATGCCACGGGTGTTATTGTTCACACCAACCTGGGAAGAGCGCCGTTAAGTGAAGGAGCATTAGAGGCAGTAGGGGAGGTAGGAAGTAATTATTCCACCCTGGAATATGACCTGGAATCCGGAGGAAGGGGATCAAGATTAATTCACGCTGAATCCCTTTTCCAACAGCTGCTGGGAGTTGAATCTGCCTTGGTTGTAAATAATAATGCTTCAGCTGTATTGCTGATGCTGACTGTGTTGACCAGGGGAAAAAAGGTGATTATCTCCCGATCCCAGTTAGTTGAGATTGGGGGAGGTTTCCGGATTCCGGAAGTGCTGCGCCATTCCGGTACGGATCTGGTTGAAGTCGGAACCACCAACAAGGTGCACCTTTTTGATTATGAGGGCGCTTTCAATGAGGAAACAGCTGCAGTGATGCGGGCTCATTCGTCCAATTACTCAATTGTGGGATTTACCAGTGAACCGGATATTAAGGACATTATCAAAAGCGCTCACCAGGCAGGTTTGTGGTTTTTTGACGATCTTGGATCGGGGGCTTT
>JAIORG010000253.1 GCA_021108255.1 Anaerolineales bacterium
TGATCCCCCAGGCAGATTCTTCAGGCTTGTCAACGTAGGAGATGTTAAATTTTTTATCCATATTAATTCCTCTCATATAAGATTTTATTTTATCAACAATTTATCTTCCGCCAATAAAACTTTCAAAGTATTCAAATAACGCAAAATCTTGAAAAGAAGCATCACAATGTTAAATCTATTTCAACTGCACGACAAGAGCTTAGGCGCTATGTTTCCTTGTAGAATACAATAGCGCCTTTAATCGAAGTATGGTTTAGGGAGTATTTGAGCGATTGGTGGTTAAATCTCAAATTTTTAAATTAGATAGGACGACATACTGTAAGGCGATGAAAACCCAGCGTTAATTCTTCTTCCCCTTCTACCAAGAGACCGGCAGACCTGCAAGTGGAAGTAAGGTCCTGATGCATCCACGACTGAACATGTTCTGATATATCCACCAGTTGGATGAGGAAACCCTTGAGTGTTTGCCAGTGTGGATTGGCTGGTGTTTGCCACTCCAACATAATCACCCTTTGACTGGCAAGACGGGTCATTTCCTTCATTACCTCAATTTGCACAATTTCAGGCATATGGTGAAGGGCCAAAGACACAGCTACCACATTAAAGGATTTGTTTGGAAAGGGTAAGCGGATTGCATCGGTTTCAAGAAAATCCAGATTATTATAAGATGATTTTTGTTCGCCGATTTTTAGCATATCCCGAACTAGATCAACGGCCACTGTGTGGATACCCTGCCTTGCAAAAGCCAGGGCGAGTTCTCCTGTTCCAGTGCAAATGTCCAACACGTGATCACCAGTTTTGCATCCACTCGCCTGAACCATTGCTTCCCTGGTGCCTTTGCGGAAGAATTCCCCAAGGTCATAAATCCTGGCGAAGGTATTGTAGTAAGAAATTACCCGTTTACGAAAATCTCTTGTTTGCAAGGTTTTTCATCCTGTTTTGTTGCAAAAATCATTGAACAGGTTGTTGAAATTTGAGAAAACTTTAGTTTAGGGCTGCTCCTTTTGACAGCCCTAAACTAGCAGACTATGTTTAACTAAAGAGTAAAACTTTTTTGAAAGCCACTTTATTCAAATGAGCGAATCATGATCCACACCAGATGATTAAGGTGGTCAGCTGTCTCCTCAGAAATCTTATTTCCGCGAAGAGCTTCTATCTGGTTGAGTAAGGCTTCCAGCTTGGCGATGGCGGCATTAGTATTTCCTTTCAGGAAAGAACTGTGTGCGTTTTCGATTTTCTTGATGATGCTGTTTTTTATCTCTGGCGCCAGCTCTTCCTCTGGCAGATTGATGATTTCATCAATCAATCCTCCAGGAGTTACTATTATTCGGTTCACAAGGGTTGTATTGTTTTCACTATCAGGTTGACCCGCGATTACCAGGTCGCCATGAGATAATGCTGCAATTCCAGTATAGTCAACCAGCCAGTTGCCATTATCGTCAGCAGAGGTGAAAACAAAAGTTTCCTCAGCCCAATTGACCATTACAAACAGGCCGCTGAAAGGTTCGGCGGTTCCTGTTATTTCCTTCGAATCCAGGTCAATATTTGTGATAGTCAGGTTAGTGACCTGATGTACCTGGAAGATATCCTCAAAGAATAGGATGACATAGTGACCAGGTTGGAGATCAAATGTTTCTCCAACGTAAAAACTAACCCAGGATTCATCCGGGGACCAGGGCGCCTCTATAACAACTCCTGTATCGAAATAGAGGTTGCCATTATCAGGATTAAGATCATCATCGATAACCAGGGTGACCATTTCTCCAAGGGGGAAGCCGGTGCCGTCAATGGTATCGAACTCCGGATAGGCCATAATGGAGGATTGAGGAGGGGGAGGGTCAAACAAATTAGCCATAGTCTCATCCCCATCCTCATCCCAGATCACAATATGGGCCTCTACAAGACTACCAAGATCCAGGGGCTCTCCGCTGAAATCAGCAGTCCAGATCCCGGATGGCGGGATGATTACTCCACGGTTGAACCAGGAGGAATCTTCCATCTCAAGATATACGTGCCCGGTTCCACCTTCAGGTCCAAAACCAGATGCTATCAAGGTATCAGGGTCGATCCCGTCAAATCCCAGTTCTAGGATCCAGGTATCTTTGGTGATAACACCATCAGTCAGGCTGACATACATACCAGGCAGGATCTGATCAGCCATTGAATACAGTTCAAAACAGATTTCACCCACATTTGGATCCCACCCGGCCGGGACAGTATTTTTTGTGTCCTGGTGGATGATTTCCGCTAA
Source organism: Anaerolineales bacterium (assembly GCA_021108255.1). Lineage (GTDB taxonomy): Bacteria > Chloroflexota > Anaerolineae > Anaerolineales > UBA11858 > B10-G9. Next base: position 2,252 of record JAIORG010000253.1, read on the forward strand.
AGGGCCTTCATCATCAGCAATTGTTAACGTTACCGGCACATCAATCGGCCAGTTCCCGCTGCAGACCCAACCATGATCCGGTTGAACAGTAAAAGCTGGGAACGGAGGTGGTTCAGGTATAAACAACTCAGCCATGGTCTGGTCGCCGTCATCATCCATCATGAAAGCCCCAAACCAGGCATCGGGATCAACCGCTCCAGAACCAAAAGAAATAACCCAGACTGTGCTGTCTTCCGTGTCGTATTCCAAACTGGAACACTCCTCAAAAGGCGGGTTACAAACATCAACCCGGACGGTTGACCACTCTGGAGCAGTTCCTTCGAAATAACCGCCCTCGATATCTACAATATCCAGAGTTAAGTCAAAGACAATATGATCCTTTACTGGTTCGCCATCCACTTTTAAAACAACCAGATCACCGGGCAATATTGTTGCTTCCCAGCAATCCAGCCATGGGTCGCCTTCTGATAAGTCAAAGTCGCCCGCACACTTCAGGTAAGGATCTCCCTGCTCATAAATCTCCAGCCTGGCTGATTGATCATCGGGTCCAAATCCCCAGGCAGACACCCAATCTCCGCTGACATTGACATCCAAAACAGGAGGTGGCACATAATCAGCATAAGTCGAATCACCATCCGCATCACTGATATAGACCCCATACCAAGCATCCGGTGATAAAAGATTTTGACCAAAGCTGATTTGCCAGGTTTCTTCATTTTCACCCAGCGGATATTCCCCACTATAACAATCCTCCTCTGAATTACAGACATTTACCTGGACCGTTGAATACTCCGGTGCTGTTCCTGCAAAATGCCCTTCTTCCAGAATAACCACATCCAGGGTCAAATCTATGACTATATGATCTTTGATTTCAACTCCGTCCACAAAGAGAAGCACTTCATCCTCAGGGAAGATATCCACTCCCTGCTGCCAGCATTCCAGCCAGGGATCTCCTTCAGATAGATCAAAATCTCCTCCACAAATCGGATCGGACCCCTCTCCCCTATTTACCACCAGACTGGCAAACAGATCATCAGGCCCAAATCCCCAGGCAGACACCCAATCCCCGGTAACATTAGCATCAGTAACCCGGTGGATGTATTCAGCAATGCTGTGATCGCCGTCACTTTCAATGACATGGGCCCCCACCCAGCCTACATAATTAAATGGCAGAGGGTCAAAACTCATTTCCCAGTTTCCATCTCCCAACTTTGTAGCCTCTCCCGAGTAACAGAAACCTTCGGCATTGCAAATGTCAGCCTGTACATATGCACTCACTGGAGCCGTTCCGCGAATGATTCCAATGTTCGGGTCATACTCAGTGATAGTTATAGGTTTAACTATGAGATCATTTACCTCCTGTCCATCTACTTTGAGAATAATTTGATCTCCTGGTTGGACATTGGTTGTCCAGCAATTCAATTCAACACTAAAAACACCCTCGAGTACATAATCCGCAGAACATTTGGGAAAAGCCTCTCCAGGTGCATAAACCTCCAGATCAGCAGTGGATTCATCAGGCTGAAAACCTGAGGCGGACAGCCAATTAGTGGTGTGGTTTACTTCAATTGTTGGTGGTGGGATAAAAGCTGCCTGGGTTGAATCGCCATCTTCTTCCCAAATAGTCGCCCAAAATCCAGCGTCTGGGGAGACAGTATCGGGGCCAAAGCTAACTTCCCAAAATCCTTCTGTATTGACTATTTCCATACCATCAAAACATGGGAGATCAGGGTTGCAAACACTTACCCAGACAGATTTACCTGAGGGACCTGTTCCTGCAAAATAACCTTCAGCGGGATCGAATTCATCCAGAGTAAAATCAAGGACTATGTGGCTTTTAACCTCGATTTCATTCACAATCAGCAAGATCAGGTCTTCAGCTTGTATCCCTGAGTCAGGGCAGTCCAGCCAGGGATTTCCACTTACAGGGGAATAATCCTGGGAACAGACAATATCGGAACCTTCACCTCGAATAACTTCCAAGCGAGCGGTCAGGTCATCGGGACCTAATCCCCATACCTCCACCCAATCCCCTGTAACGTTCGCGACTATGCTTGGATGCGATTCCTGGGCCAGGGCAGGCTGGGCGGGCACCAAACTGGCAAATAACAGAACTAATACGATAGATATGTTTAGGGTTTTGCGAAACATGGTTTCCTCCTCATCAGTTGACTGGTTTTAGCTAAGTTTTGTTTCTATTACCTCCTTATTTGTCAATCGATATCATTTACAATGATCGTTGTTGATGAATAATATTACTAATCCAATCCTGGTTTTCTCAATAGAAATCATTGGCAGCTCTTTTTCTACTCCCCGAATGATTTTTTGGTTCATTTGTGTCTTTTGAGAAATTTTGTGCCTCACTTGTAATCTCCTCCAGATATGCCTTGAGCTGATTAATACTGGCGAAACTTTTGCGTTTTCCTGTGCGCGTATCTTCCAGGGAAAAGCGCCATTTTTCACCATTGGTTTGCTCGATCCAGATCCTGAGCATGAAGGATCGATAATCAGGTTTTTGATTTTTCATGTTTGGATTAACCTCAATGTAGCAAATACCCGTAAATCACCCGTAAATGAACTGTAAATCGAATGTAAATGGGCTCCAGCCTCTTCCTTTCACGAGGCACGTTATGCTATGATGGTAATATTCGGATGTGTTTGTAACCTGGTAATGGGGGTCGGAGGGACCGGATGAAATTAGGTCTTTCATTGTTGGGAGAAACCGAAATTTGCCTGGATGGGCATTTGGTTGGGACTCTTCGTTCAGAAAAAGCACGCGCCCTTTTGTTTTTCGTCGCCGTTGAATCAGATATATCACATCGAAGAGATGCTCTAGCGGAGATGTTTTGGCCTGAAAAACCGGAAGGTTTTGGCAGGAACAGCCTCAAGCAAGCCCTCGCTACAATAAAGAAAGCCCTTGATGATCGGGATTCTCAAGAGCCGTACTTGCTTGCCAACAACCAGGAAGTATACTTTAATGCCGGCAGCCCCTATGAGGTAGATGTACTTGAATTTGAAAATTTAACCTCAATTGTAGCTTTGCACTCCCATCGATCCGCTGATACCTGTGAACCCTGCGCCAAATTGCTGGAAAAGGCAGTTGAAATCTACCAGGACGATTTCCTGTCCGGGTTTTGTCTGCCAGACTGCCAGGCTTTTGATGAATGGGCGATAATCAAACGAGAAAAGTACAAACGAATGGTGGCAGAGGCAATACGCTGCCTGATCTCCTATCATGAGGGGAAGGAAAATATTCAAAAAGCGTGTGAATTAGCTGACCGGTTGGTAGCTCTTGAACCCTGGAGTGAGAGAAGCCAGCGAGTTTTGATGCGCTTGCTGGCAGCCTGTGGAAAAAGAAGTGCTGCGCTCAAGCAATACCATGCCTGTGTGCAAATACTGGAAAGTGAATTGGGAGTTTCTCCAACCCCCGAAACAATTTCTTTATTTGAGCAGATCAAACAATGGGAGTTCGCTGAGGGTCCAGGGAAAAAGCCATCCAACATTATCGAGGGAGAGGAAGCTTCACTAAATATCGTTGAACCCAGATTAAAACCAAGGCGACAACCCAGACGCTGGGTAATGGGTTTTGCGTTTGGGTCTTTAATGGTTTTGGCTGGGTTTATCTATACTCAATGGTTAAAGGATAATCAGGGAGCACTTTCAACTATCGTTGAAAATACTGGCAATACAAGCCCCGTAGAAGCTATTCAGGGAGAGGACGCTGCCATTCAAATGGGTGCTCAGGAAAAAAATGGGCCTGAAGCTTTGATAGCATTATACGAGGCAACAGGCGGAGAAAATTGGAATCGAAACGACGGCTGGTTAACTGACACATCACCCTGTGAGTGGTACGGGATTACCTGTTCTGACAATAACCTGGTTGAACTTAGTTTGCCCGGAAATAATCTTGATGGTTTCATACCTGCGGAGATTGGATCACTGTCCACGCTCAAAGTGTTGGATTTGCGAAACAATTTACTAAGCGGGCTATTCCCTCCCGAAATTGGCAGCCTGATTAATCTCACATCATTAAACCTCGTAGGGAATGTTCATTTGCATGGTTCTTTGCCCGTCGAAATTGGCAACTTGATTAATTTGGAATATCTTGTTCTGGGAGTACGAGATGAAGGGAGCTGCTCGATAAGTGGAACATTACCTGCTGAATTGGGGTACCTTACAAAGTTGGTTATGCTGGAAATTCATAATTGTCTCATTCGTGGTTCAATACCTCCAGAGATAGGGAAGATGCTAAATCTTGAGTATCTTCTTTTACCGGGAAATCAATTGAGTGGGTCCATTCCCGCCGAGATTTTCACACTCACAAATTTAGAAGCTATCGTGCTGTACGGCAATCAGTATCTAAGCGGCAGCCTACCACCAGAAATTGGCCAACTTCAGAACTTAAATTCACTGGATATTAGCTACAATAACTTTTCTGGAACTTTACCAGAGGAACTGGGGAATTTACCCAACTTGCGGCAGCTAGGCCTTAATGAAAATTTATTTAAAGGTGCTTTACCATTAAACCTGATTAAATTGAATCTCAGATCCTTGCACTTGGAGAACACCGATTTGTGCGAACCCGCTGATCCTGCTTTCCAGGAATGGTTTGATATTCCTTATGATTTAAGAAGGACCGGGATTTTATGTTCCGAGAATAATGAATAACGAGAGGGGCCATTTATGCATAATATTCATCCATTCAAATAAATGCCGTCTGGCGGTCACGCCAAGTGATTTTGCTTAGTGTTTAGGGTTAGTGAGGGTCAGCGGGAAGGGGACATGGTCAATAAATCATAAAGGAAGCTGAATGCCCAATCCCTTTTCTATGGCTTTTTTGTAGATCACGATGGCGGTTGCCATGTCTGCCAGCGCCAGACCAAGATTGATGCAGATTGTACGCTCGCTGGAATTCTCTCTACCTGGTTTCTTGCCGGCAGCAATCTCTCCCAGGTCGGCATATGGTTGTGGTGTGTCTTTGAAATAACCGTGTTCTCGATAACTAAGCATCTGGTTCTTGTCATCGGTTGCCAGTTTATCCGCCTCTCTGAGAGCATCGGCTTTGAAGTAGGAATCAAAATCCACCAGGCTGGCAAAAGAACCCTCGGATAACCAACCTGCCTCGACCACAGGATCAGGGTTCTTTAATATTGGTCCGCTGGTAACCACAAGGTCCAAACCAACAACCGCATCCCTGGGATCATTTACAATTTCTATCTCCCCCTTGATGACCTCTTTCATTTCAATCGCGAAAAGTTCAGCAGCTTGAGGGGAAATATCGAATGCCTTCACCTTATCAATCCCGAATAGACATGAGAGTGCTTCAAGATTGCTTCTACCCTGCACGCCGCAGGCGATAATTCCCACACTTGAGCTGTCAGGGCGAGCCAGGTATTTCGCCGCCACTGCTGTTGCAGCTCCAGTACGCATGGCAGTGATCCAGGTTGCATCCATTACAGCGATTGGGAAACCGTTTTCCGGATTATTCAAGATCAGAAGACCGCTTATGTAGGGAAGATTCATCTTTTGATTATCCGGGTAACCGGACACCCATTTCATCCCCGCGGATTGAAGTTTTGGGATATAGGCAGGCATGGCATGGATGAATGCATCTTGGCGCGTGTGAATTCCGGGTTTGGGAGGCATCTCAACCCGGCCTTCCCCCTTCTCCTTAAACATATCTTCCAGGGCATTGATGATATCAGTCATCCCCATATTTACCCCTTCCACGTCCTTCCGGCTGAGATATAAAAATGTATTTTCATTCATGTCATTACCTCTCATTAG
>JAIORG010000229.1 GCA_021108255.1 Anaerolineales bacterium
ATTTGTCAAATTCTAATGCGCCAAATGTGCGTCCCGGGTGTAAGATAATAATTTGCCCATCCCGCAGGTAAGGAGTAACCAATCTGGCAATATCGGTGTGGGCTGAGGATGGTACAACGACCATGATCATTTCAGCATGCTCTAATGCCTCGGCTATGTTGGCTGTAACCAGGGTTAATTCTCCAAAACCTTGCGGACCGCCCTCATAACTTTTTAATTCAATGCCGCCCCGCTTTTGGATGATATCAATGTGTTTTGACGTTCGATTGTACAGGGCAACTGGAAAGCCTTTCAAAGCCAGGTGGGCTGCCATAGCTTTTCCCCCATTCCCGGCACCAATAACAGTGTAACGCGTTTTTTTCTTCATTTATTAAAGACCCTCCGAAGTCAGATTTAGTGCTGCAATACGGTCTCGCTCTGTTATCCTCTGCCCGTTTGCCGGGTTTATGGAAACAGATGAGCCTCGATTATCGATCCGGGTAATTATTTGCCCGCGTGCAAAGGGATTATTGCGCAAATGAGGTGCATCCAAAATCCCTGCAGTAATTGCTTGTGTTAATGTAGCCGTATCAGTGAACGGGTCATCTACGCTTGGACCGGCCAACGACCGGATGGCATTTAATGTGATTTGAGATTCTTGGAGGATTTCTTCTTTGCGTTGTAGTATAAGCGGATCAAGTGTCATATCGGGTTGACCCTGGACAGCATTCTCGATAGCGCGGCGAGCTAATTTACAGGCTTCAATAACATCACTAGATGTGGCAGCGTGATGTGCCTCTGTATGCCCTACAACATGTACAATGTGAGGTTTTAAAGCCATTTGGAGGTAAATACTTGCAGAAAGATGTGCGCGAGCTGCATCAATATCCAAAGGATAACTGAGTAACCCTGTTCGCGTTTGTCGCCAGATATGGAAATCTGGTCCGGTTAACGGCTCAATGAGTTTGAGAACAGCTAACATTTTTGCCAGATCCATAGTGTCAGAAAGGCCGGGAGGACTATTAAACATCAGTTGGGCAATATAGTCATGAACACCAGCGGCGCGTGCATTATACGCTGATAAATAAGCGGTCACTGCAAATATTACATCCGAAGCATCTCGCATACCCCAATGATGAGGCTCATTCAATTCTACAGGAATATTCCGCGAACCATACCACGTCATCAATTTTTGATGTTCCCGGATGGAGTCCTCTAAATTCCATGGTCCGCGCCCGTCCATCTGGTTAAACCAGAACAGAGGGACAGCAGCCCAAGCAATATTGATGGTATCCACATACATTTCTGCCAGACGGATAAAGTCATCTGTTCCAGAATATGAGCGCATAAGGGGATAATTCCCCCGTTTACTTGCGTTATAAAGGACACGATAATCATCGGATGTTCGCACGGGCACACCACCTGCACCTTTGCGACGAGGGTTTTGTCGTTCTGGATGGAAAAAATTAGCTTGGGCGTCCTGATCAATCCCTAATGAGATAACATCCAATACGCGAGCATCGGCAATGTGCTTAATTCCTGCAGTTGTATCCACTAAAGTGGGCAATCCAAAATGATGGCGGATAATTGGGTATGGCGCTTTCCATGCAATACGCTCAATGGTTGATTGGGGATAATTTTTTTCAGTCAAGATCTGCTTTGATTGCCCCTTCAAGTAGGCCAACACATCCTCTGTCAGTTCGCCGCCTTCAAAAACATACTCGAAGAAACCTAGCTTACGTGCGCGATCAGCGAGTGGTGGCGTACCGCCAAAAACGAACTGTACGCCGGCAGAGCGCAGATCGTCTGCCTCTTCTGCAAATTCAGCCAACAGCCGTTCACCTGATTCTGGTGTCAACCGATAAGAAACACCTACAAGATCAGCTTCCTCACGGTGGGCTGCCTCTAGCACCTGCTCAATTGGTACAGCTGGACCAAGAAACACAGTCCGCCAACCAACCGATTCAGCCAAGCGTAAAAAACGCACTATCCCAGCAACATGGACACATTCACCAAGTGCTGCCAAAACAATTGTTTTCATAGTTTCCTTTGAGCGCCTAACGGTTACATAACCGGCTCTTGCAGAACCATCTCATTCCCCCAGAGCGAATTTCTAGAGTTTTCGCGGCATTTCCCAGAGCAGAAGGCGATTCCGATTAACGCGGGGTTCATATTACTTTTCGTAAAACACTTGATACATTGATACATGTTTTTCTTTTTCCAGAAGGAAATTATCATCCTCTGGATAGTATTTGGCAATTTCAGGGTTGTCACCAGCAAAATTCTTGATAGCTTCCAGTGAATCCCAGATAGTTACCAGAAGGAAATGCGCTATAGCTTCTTCGTTTTTTCGTTGAAAGTATAACTTTTGTAAACCATCAACAGAGCTATAATCCGGTGCGGCTTTGGCAATCATGAATTTCTCATATGCATCTGCTTTTTCAAGGGCAACTTTTCCGTGCCATAATCTCATAATTGACATAGTTAAATTCTTCCTTTAATGCCGCCTTCGAGTTCAGCGGAATTTTACGCACAGCGAGGAGCAAGCGGCGCGTAAAATTCCCTGTTAATCGATTTGTTACCTAGTTCTTTTATTTCTTCTTCAGAGGAACAGGAATTCCTGCTAAATCACCAATAACATTAACCAAATCACTGTCTGCGGGAACAATTATCTTGGTGTTATCTTTAAATGCTTCACTAACGGTTTCCAGCTTTTTAAGCAGCTGCGCATTTCCGATAAAGTGTTTTTCAGCAGCCTCATTTACGATCTTTATTGCATCTCCATCTGCGTCTGCTTTTAATCTAATCGCGGCAGCAATACCTTCAGCTTTTTTGATTTCTGCCCGTCTTTCTCCATCTGCTTGAGTTTCGATTGCGGTTGCTAAATCAAGCGCTGCTATTTTTTCATTTTCTGCTTTTACAACCTGGTTCATTGCATCTTGAACATCTGCTGGAGGTTCGATACGCTGCAGCTCAACTCTTACGACCTCAATTCCCCATAAGGCAACTTCTTTGGATAATATTACTTCCAAATCCACATTAATTTTATCTCTGTTCTCGTTAGCCTCTGTCAGGGTCATTTTTCCTATCACTGCTCTTAAAGTTGTTTTAGCCAGAGACGGCACAGATGCCTGGAAGTTGTTTACGTTATAAATAGCTTTTTGGGCCTCAGCCACCTTGTAATAAACAACTCCATCAACTACGGCATTTAATTTATCTTTGGTGATAATCGATTGAGGATCAATGTCTACCCGTCGTTCTGTTATGTTGATTCGATACATTTTAAACAGCACAGGTATAATCCAGTTAAAACCCGCAGTAGCAGTTCTTGAATACCTTCCAAGAAATTCTATAATACCTACTTCTACCGGTCTGATTATCTTGATTCCTAAACCGAAAAACACTACAACAAAAAATACAATTAATAGGATATCCATGCCAACTACTCCTTATTTTTTTAAGTAAAAATATTTCTTCTTTTTGAATCGCACAATATTTTATACATCCACCTCCATTGCTATTCTTTTTTTCTACCGTTTTTTGTATGGTTATTAATTTAGTGGTAAGTTCATTATACCTGACTATATTTGAACATCAAAAGTAAGGGCTTCGCAAAGCTCCTTGACAAGCCTGTTGAAGGTTTTACTGGAGGGAAGTGGTGTTAGGCCTTTTCTTAACTAAATATCCTGTTATTTTATAACAGGTGAATGCCAAAATTGAGGCAGCAATCAAATCTAATATTGCGTGTTGTTTTGTAAATAGAGTGGACAGGATTACAAGGATTGCTATTGCTATCCACAGATATCTTTGTTTGGGTAACCAATAATACCAAAAAATTGAGATTATCAGAGTTGTATAAGTGTGCCCGCTGGGAAGTGCATTATAGGGCCTGTCATTCCCGTAAATAAATATCACCAATTGACTCAGGAAGTCTTGATCAACAATTTTTGGGCGGTCTACATAGGTTGGGAACAGGAGATAAACAGCATAACTTATTATTATTGTTAATGACAGACAAAAAGCAAAATGAACATATCGCTTGTATTCCATTTTAAAGGTTGCCCAAATTATGGCTCCTACCCACCACAAAATGCTTAATAAATAGGGGATCGCCCAGATGGGAGATAATTTAATATGAGCATCAATTGGTATATAGGTAGTGATTCCCCCTTGAACGTTTTGATTTATTGGAAAATAAAGCAATTGCAATGCAATCAAAAATAGTAAGATGCCAACTCTTGTTAAAAACCGATTATTAGATTTATTCATGATCCTTTGTAATCATTCTCCTGAAGTTCAATTTTCAAATCATTGCTTGGTTACAATACAATTTTATAACGATTCACTTGTTTTCCAGTGCGATCAGACACTGCAGTGCTGATGTGCTGACCCCCATTTTTCTCAGTGATCAGCAGGGACCCCACGTTGTCACTATCGCAGGTCACAATGACTTCCTTCAAGCCTAGCCCCCGGGCCTTGGCGAGAGTGAGGGACAGAATTGCAATCCCATATCCTTTCTTTCGCTCGGAAGGACGAATGTCGTAGCCGATATGTCCACCTTCCTTTTCTAGATGAGGCACAAGCCAGTGTCGAAGGCGACTTGTTCCCACAATTCGCAAGTCATCAGTTACGAGCCAATATGTGCTGCCGGGGACCCTGTTTGGAAGTAGTTCCTTCGCCTCCTTCTGTTTTGCCAGGGATTTCACATAAAGAGCGAAGTCGCTGAAGCAATCTTTGAACTTGTTCTCTCCCGCCTCTCGCCATTCTGCTGCCATCTCACAGAAATCCGCTTCAAGATCAGGTGTAGGATCGACTAGTTTCAGGTTTTTCATTTTCATTCTCTAGCCCTGGTGGATGAACCCTTCGATAAGCTGCCGCTGTGCATTAGCTACTCAGGGACGTCTCGCTGAATTTGAAGGATGAACGTCGCGTAGGGTGGAACTTCGGGAATAGGAACGTATTGGAAAAAACCGCCGCTGGAATTTGCTAACAAGGGCGCGAATTCACCTTTCCCTAGAATGGCTACAGGTGTGTAGTTCCCTTCTGCCAGACTGCTGTCTTCCATAGTTAGCCGATAATCCATCACTGGTTCCCCGGTCAGGTTAATCAGGACCAATGCCGCCTCTTCCTGGCTGACTCGTATGATGCTGTACAGGGCATCGTTGCCGGTGATCACCACGCTCAAGTCGCCCACACGCAGAGCGACGTGCTGATTGCGAGCCTGGATCAGGGACCGGTAATGAGAAAGCATCGAGGCCTGGTTGTCATTTTGATTGGCCACATTGAAGTATTCCCAATCGAATCCGAGCGGTTGCCAGGGAGTTCCAGTCGTGAATCCCGCGAACTGGTCCGGGGACCACTGCATTGGGCGCCGGGTATTCCCCAGACCCTCGCCTTGCAGACCGACTTCCTCTCCATAGTACAGGAACGGAACTCCCGGGGCGGTTAGCAATATTGAAGCTGCTGCCTTGTTTTTTTCGGTTGAATAACCCAGTTGATCCATGAGGCGGTCCTGATCGTGATTGGTCAGGAAAGTGGAAAATTGGAGGGGAGGTATAGAACTGTAGGAAAGTCCGACCTGTTCGCTGACTATATCTGCATTCTCTTCGTTGATGGCTTTGACTATTTCATAAGCCAGTGAGAATTCAAAGGAAAGGTCAAACTCATCACCCTGGAGATATTCCGCATTGATCGAGGTGTGCTCCCAGATTTCACCCACGGTAACTGCCTGAGGGTTGATCTCCTTGTAAAAAGGCCTGAAATCCTTCCACCAGGCATGGGTCGCTGCTGAATTTGCCTGGATTTCTCCCTCTTCGATCACATGCTTGGCAGAATCCAACCTGAAACCATCCACGCCGACATCCTCCAACCAGAACCGGATTGCTTCCCGGATTTCCTGGTTAACTTCAGGGTTGTTTAGGTTCAGGTCGGGACTGTACTCTGAATAGGTGGAGTAAAAATAACTGCCATTATGTTCGAACCATACCGGCTGGCCCCAGGATCCGGCGTAACCGGGATTATCATCTTCCCAGATGTACCAGTCGCGATAGGGAGAAGCAGGATTTCGGGCATTAATGAACCAGGGATGCTGGTTTGAGGATTGACCGACCATGAAATCGAGGATAATCCGGATGCCGCGCTGATGGGCTGCATCGATCAAATTCTTGAGATCATCTAGCGTACCATACTGGGGATTGACTCCTTTAAAGTCCGTCACATTATAACCATGGACCGTGGGAGAAGAGTAGATTGGCATCAGCCAGATACCTGTGATGCCTAAATCAGTGGTTGTAGCCGGATCCCCATCATTAAGATAGTCCAGTTTCTGGGTGATGCCATTGAGGTCGCCGATTCCATCACCATCGCTGTCAGAGAACGAACGGACATAAATCTCATAAAATATGGTGTCATTCCACCAGGCGAAGCCATCCGTTCCTTGCGGCATCCCGGTCACAGGATCTACAGGTTCAATATCAGTCATTTGCCAGTTGGGGGCAGAGGCAAAATCAATCTCGCCGAATAGCTGTTCGGGAGGGATTTCGACCCTGAATTCATTCGCCCCATCTCCTGCTATATCCCCCCAGTTGATAGTTTTAACAACAACCCACTCATCTTCCACAAAGAGGGAGAGATCCAACGTAGTGGATCCGATGTGACCCCGTTCGATCAGAAAAACCAATGGTCTCCCGCTATCCAAGAGAGAGAAGAGTGTTTCAGTGATCATTTCCACACTGCCGCTGTCCTCTGCGCGGTTGATCGGCTGTCCCAGGACAAATTGGTTGTCATATATTTCGGCGGTGGTTACCTCATCACTCGCTGAAATCAAATCATGCTCGAGCCAAGTAGCTCCGGCAACCAGGCTTAGGGTGGTCCAGTCTGAGGTTGTCGCCAGGCGGATGCGTACTAGTGCGATTTCAGGGGCAGGCGGTTCAGGCGTTGTGGTTGGTGATTTGGCCCCAACGGGTGAAGAAATTACCAAAGTAGGAGTATTAGCAGGTACCGATGGCGAGCAGCCACAAATCAGGATAAGGATCAGAGCGCCTAGCATAATAAGCCTGGGGGATCTCATTTTGCGCCTCCTGAAAGCATATCTGTTTTTTAACAATGTCTTGCAGTCACTCGGATGGGCCCTTCGATACACTGCCGCTGTGCGTCTGCACTTCCTTTGATCGCAGGACAGGATTACTCTTCGGGTAAAGGGCACCCGCCGCCAGATTGTTTTCTCTGGTCTTCCGTCTTCGGTCACCGGTCCGCCCCTTGTTGTCAGGTGGAGCGGGGGTTAGGATGGTTTTGTTACAATAAAATTTATCAAGATTGCACTATAAATTACGAACATATTCAACCGTTGCCAGAGTCCGCTCATTCCTAATATTCCAGCTTCTTTTTTCTCAGATCCTGCGAATAAACCAAACGTTATAACTCCCAATATAAATAGTATCGTGTTGAGACCTTTCAGTCCATTTAATTCATCAATCCATAAAGCCCACAGTGGATTCATGATTAAGAACATGAACCCTAACCCTGAAAATATTCCATGGATTTTACCTGAAATTGTCTCTTCTGCGCCTTTTGTATCTTCAGGAAATATCCCGGCAATAACCCCGGCTCCAATACCGAACACAAATATTCCCCATAAATACATCCAGTGTGCCCAGGTTTGACCTCGAAATTGCAGCCCTTGTCCTATTCCAAAACAAGTGAATAAGATACCAAGAATAATCAGCCATGCTGATAATTGTTTTCTAACTGGACTTCCTTTTGTGCCTAATTCGCTAATCACATCCTGAAAAATATTATGGTTTGGGTATTTTCTCCCCAAAATGAGCGGCACTACAAAATCGCCTATCATAGCAATTAATCCAACCAAGAGTATTAGGAAATACATAATATTATTCAATTTGCTGTTCCTTTAGTTTTAGTGGCATAACGGATGAACTTGCCCTGTGCCGTCCTCGGTCTGCCCTTGGCTGTCAGGTGTCGGAGGGCAGCGGGGGTGAAGATGCTAAAGGTTCAAACAAGCATCTGCTGCAAGCCAGAAA
>JAIORG010000202.1 GCA_021108255.1 Anaerolineales bacterium
TTGACCCTTATTCTTTCCTGTCCAACCATACTTCCTCATATTCGCGGTGCCAATCCTGCTGATAGAAACGGACAGCTACAATCCATCCCACTACCAATGCAGCCCAGAACAAAACCTCCCTGTACCCAAAAAGCCAGAGGATCGGTGCAATGCTTATCCCCGCCGCCGCGCTCCCCCGGGCCCTATGTCCATAGAGAAAAATCATCAAGATCAAAACCGCCAGAGTGATCAATCCCCCCATGATATCAATGGCCAGAAACCCACCAAATGCAGTTGCCAGCCCCATCCCGCCCCGAAATTGAGCGAAAATGGGCCAGCAATGGCCAACAACCGATAAAGTCGCAGATAAAATAATTACAGGCAGAGAATACCCCTGGAGAGCAGCAAAATATGCTGGTAAAAATCCTTTGCCTATATCGAGAAGTAAAACAATCACTCCTGGAAACCACCCTACCTGCCGGATGGTATTTGTTGTTGAAGCATGACCAGATCCGCCATCCCTGATATCTATACCAGCTACCAGGTGTGTGATCCATAACGAAAATGGCAGGGAGCCAGCAAAGTAAGCCAGTAGAGGAAAAAACCAACCTGAAGAAATCATGGTTTGTATATTCATAGGATTCCTAGTTTTTTAGAATAATATACCAAGAGGGGTTAAGAGAATCACCAATCCTCTTCCTACCAATGCTGTAGCCATGGCAACCACAACAGTCAAGGCAGCAATGATCAGCATATCCCTGGTATTCAATTCCTTTCTGAGGGCAGCCAACGTTGCTAAACAGGGTATGTAAAACACAACAAATATCGTAAACGTGATCATTTGTTCGGGAGTTAAAGCTTGAGAGATATCAGTGACATTTAATGCCTGTCGGAGCATAATCATCGACAACTCTTTTCTCAACACTCCAAATATCAGGGGTACACCCACTGCCGAAGGCAAACCTAAAACCCAGGTAAAAGGGCGGGCAAGCAGGTTCAGGAATCCAGCAAAATTATACCGGTTCGCCAGCTCAAGAAAGATACTACCCGCGATCAGTATCGGCCAGGCTTCTATTACAAATTCCTTAGCTCTGAACCAGGTCTTGTTCAACATTGTCCTCAATGTCGGCATCCGATAGGGAGGGACTTCCAGGATTAAACCCGGGGATTTTTTAAGTATTCGCCAGGACAAAATTCTCCCAGTCAGTGCGATTACGATAATGTTAAATATATAAATTAACAGGGCAATTTTTGACCCCAGGTAAAAAGCGACCAATCCAAATATCACTGCTATTCGTGCAGCGCAGGGGACCATGACAGATAAGGTTGCAGCAAGAAAACGATCCCTCCTGTCTTCCAGAGTCCTGGTAGCCATAACAGCTGGCACATTGCATCCATAACCAAGGATAAAGGGTACTATAGCTTTGCCATGCAGTCCCATCTTCTGCATTAATGAATCCATTAAGAATGCCAATCGCGGCAGGTATCCAACATCCTCTAAAAATCCCATTCCTAACAAAAAAGGCATTAAATACGGCAGTACGATGGCTACTCCCCCGGCGATTCCCTGCAAAATTCCTGTAAGAATGTCTGTTAGGAACGATCCAACACCAGTGTACTTACCCAAATTGGCTATCAAACCATCAAATAGCGAGATCAAGGGGCCTTCAATCGCTGAACCAGTCAGATAAACAGCCTGGAAGAAAGCCCATAAAATACCGAGCAAAATCACATAACCCCAAAAAGGATGAAGCAGGATATCATCAGCCCTTGTTTGCCAGGTCACTCTCTCTTCTCCCCTGGTCATCACCTGCTTGGTCAACTCTTGCGCCAGGAAATGGCGCTCCTCAGAAAAAACCCAACCAGGAGTTTTCCCCTGCTGTTCGGTGACCTGCCGGATATAAATTTCTACCTCTTCTTTCAATTCCTGGTGTTCAGATTCGGAATCATTGAGCAATTCACTGCCATCTTCCAGAAGGCGGATAGCCAATGCTTCCCGATTCCAATCCAGGTTCAAATCCTGGAGATTTTTACTCAACTCCAGAATAATCCCCTCCACCTGCTGGTTTTTGTAAGGAATTCTATTTACAACTTTGCCGTTACTGCCTGCATCCAGAACTGTAGTAAACAGCTGTTTAATTCCCCTTCCCTTACTGGCAATAAGCGGCAAAACAGGCACTCCCAGGATTTGCTGCAAATGAGGACCATCAATTGTAATTCCCATCCGGGCAGCTTCGTCCATCATGTTCATACCCACTACCAGCGGTTTGCCCAGCTCTAATAACTCGAGAGTCAGATCCAATCCCTGAACGAGATGGGACGCATCAACCAGGTTTAAAATGACATCAACATGATTGGAGGATAAATAGCGGATAACTTCCTTTTCAGCCAAGTTGGACGCGGTTAACGAATAAGTCCCCGGCAAATCAACCAAGTCTATTGTTTCCCCAATGACTTTAACACTGCTTTCTGTAAATGTGACTGTAGTACCGGGGAAATTTCCAGTATCCGCTTTATAGCCTGCCACTTGATTAAAAAGAGTACTTTTACCGCAATTCGGCTGTCCGATTAATGCTACACGCATGCTTTTACCTCGATCTTTCCTGCCACTCCTCGCCCCAGCGCAACTGTCCTGCCATTGGCTTCCACCAAGAGAGGTCCATTAAAAGGCGCTCTCTGGATTACTGTGATGCGATCACCCGGCATAAATCCCAACTGCCTGAGTTTTGAAGAAATTCCCCTCCCCCCTTTACAACTAATAATTTCGACTTGAATGTTGTCATCGACGTTTAATAATTTCATTTGATTCCCGATTGATTAAATATGAATTGCCTGTTTTTCACTTATTTTTTTACTCTATTGGTTGTACATACACCTTCTCGGCCAATTCTTGAGAAAGAACCAAATGTTCTCCCCGGATGAGGATCAGCATGGAAGTATCATCCACCGCCATAACCAGCACTTCTTCACCTGGTTTCATTTCGTTTTTCAACAAGTATCCTGTCTCAACTTTTTCGCCCTTTATGTGGGTGATTTTTGCTTCATCTCCTGGAGACAAACTCAACAATGAAATCTCCTGTTTATTTTGCGGAGCAGTATTTAACCAGGGGATGGGTTCACCGCGAGGATTAACCTGGGGTTGTTCCAGGAACTCTTCCATGCGATTCGCCAGATCATCCTGAGTATAATGCTCCAGCTGGCAAGCGATATCATGAGCCGCCTCAAAATCAAAATCCAGTTTTCCAACCAGGAAAACCTCCCATAAACGATGTTTCCTGAGAATATCCCGGGCTAATTCTTCTCCTTTTTCGGTGAGAATCACACCAGAATATGGCACATAACTTAACAGCTGTTCTTTTTCTAATTTCCGGCACATTTCGTTTATTGAAGCCGGCGTTAAACCCATCTTTTCCACCAGCAGCGGTACAGGCACAGGACTTTCCTGTTCACGCATCCGGTAAATGGTTACCAGGTACATCTGTACACTTTCACTTTGATATTGATCAGAGAGCACCATTTTATGGCATACCTCAACTTAATTCCGCTAATATGTTCAGGCTTGCCTTATCTTACCACGTTTTTTGAATATTTCCAGGAAAAAGAGAAGGTGAATATATAAATAAAAAAAGCCCGGAAAAGAAATTCCGGGCTTTGGGTACCGCTATAGTACTCGTTATCGCTCAATGAAATTCATCAGAATCAGGTTCTTCTGACAATCAGCAAAAGTCGTTAAGTAGATTTTCTCCGAAAGGGGGTCTCCTCCCAGACTGAATAATTGAACCCAGGCGGTAGATTCGGTGTCGACAGGAGAGAAAGAGAGAGTGAGTTCGTATCCTCCAGGACCATAGGCTAGATCAATATCAGAATCAGCTAACGGCATCGTCATTTCTTCCTCAACCGGGTTCCCATTTAATTCTCCTCCAGCTTTGATCAGGATATCTAACTGAACCTGTCCCCCACTGCTGAATATCTGTCCCGCGATCCCCATCCAATCGCAGCCTAACTCTGGATGAGTAAAATTGCTTAAGTAAAAGGGATTCATCAATTGCAGCTGAAAAGGCGCAGGGGTCGCAGTAAAGGTCGGCTGAGGCGTAAATGTTGCCGTAGGCATATCGGTAGCCGTGGAGGTTGCCGTCGCTGCAGGTGTTGCTGTGGAAGTTGGTTCCTGTGTGTTCTCCGGCGTAGGTGACGCTGGATCTGTAGCGGTTGGTTCAAGCGTCTCGCTCGGTACTTGAGTGTAAAATGGCGTTACGCTCGGTGGAACATCAGTGGGGATCTCGTCTGGAGTTGTTGAGGGCAGATCTGCAACCGGAGTCTCAACCTCATTGGTTATAACCAGGCGAGGTATATCAGTACTAATGGGTGTCCCAATAGTAATTGTTGAATCCATAGAAGGCAAGGTAGGAATTGCCCCACAGGATGAGAGCAACATTGTAATTAATAGAAGCAGAAGAAGTTTTCGGATTGATTTCATATTTTTCTCACTTTAATTAGCATTATCAATAATCAGATCCATCTTCTGAATCTGAAATTATGGCCTTCACCATGACATAGTGCAAGTTCCTTGCCAATTCAGAGTTCGTAATTCCTCCACTCCTCCATCTAGGATTGACTAGTTTCCCTTTTCAATGCTACAATCCATTCGATCTTTGTTCACCTGGTTATTTGGAGTTTTTGATGACCCCTCAATCGACATTGGAAGCATTGGCGGCCCGGAGGAAAGCTCAATTTAGAGACCTGATCTCTGAAAATACCGCTTACCCCCTGGCTACCATAACCTATCACGGTCCCAGCCCCCATATAGCTACAAAGATCATCGTTGGTATCCTGGCATCCAAAGAAACAGAACCGATTTTCAAGGAATGGCAGGGAGAGAAAGTTGCCGATGATGTCCAAACAGCCAGGGAAGTTGCTCGTTTTGTCCAGGAGCATGAGGTTGCCCGAGTTTTAACCAGCGAATGGGTACTTTCCTGCCCTCATGAAGAAGGAGTAGATTTCCCCGAAGGGGAAGATTGCCCTTATTGTCCAGATTGGCATTAAAATATTTATCAGACAAGTTGTGATTGGGAATCATTCATTATGAAAAATATAATTAATCCTGTCAAAGGAACTCGAGATTTTTATCCCCAGGATAAATCAGTTAACTCGTGGTTGTACCAAAATATCCGTGAAGTATCAGAATCATTTGGATACCAGGAATTTGATGGTCCATTTCTTGAATCCATAGATCTTTACGCGGCAAAATCCGGAGAAGAGCTGGTAAAAGAGCAGTCATTTGTCTTTCCGGATAAAAGCGGCAACCTGATTGCCTTAAGACCGGAATTAACCCCTTCACTGGTGCGGATGATTGCCCAACAGCAGCAGCAGCTTTATTATCCCCTCCGCTGGTGGTCCTTTGGTCCGTTCTGGAGATATGAAAGCCCTCAAAAAGGACGGGGGCGGGAGTTTTTTCAATGGAACGCTGACCTGATCGGTGTGGACAGCCCAGAAGCCGACGCAGAAATGGCAGCCCTGATGGCTGAATTCTTTAAAAAAATCGGTCTCTCCTCCACCCAGGTAAAGGTTTTTGTAAACAATCGACGCCTGATTGAAGGTGAACTTTCAAAATTAGATATCTCCCCTGATAAACAAGGCAAGGTCTTCCGGTTGATTGACCGTAAAGATAAACTCAGCGATAAAGAGTGGAGTTCTTATGCCCTCAAGATCGGGATCGAAACCAAACAATTCGATGGTATTAAAAAGCTGCTCAGCACTGATGACATGTGGAAAGAGTCCACAGAGTTGGTCCAGTTCTTCTCAGCTGTGGATGCTCTGGGTGTAAAGGACTATGTTGAATATTCTCCCCGAATCATTCGGGGACTGGATTATTACACCGGCACAGTCTTTGAAGCTCTGTCCATATCAACAGACGTCAGGCGATCAATTTCTGGCGGAGGGCGCTATGACAATTTGCTCGCGGATGTTGGTGGGGATTCACTTCCCGGAGTAGGTTTTGCGATGGGTGACATGGTGGTCAATGTAATCCTGGAAGAATTGGGATTGCTTCCGGAAAACCGCAGTAGCTCGCCCGCAAAGGTTATAGTCACGGTGTTTGACGCAGAATCTCAAATGGCTTCGTATCAGCTTGGCGCTGAACTCAGACAGACAGGTTTAAACGTTTACTCCTACCCTACCCCGGATAAATTGGGCAAACAATTCCGTCATGCAGACAGGATCGGCGCAAAAATTGCCGTGATCCTGGGACCGGATGAAATCTCCAAACAGCAAGTCGCCATAAAAGATTTAAAGACCCGGGAACAGGTAACTGTCTCACGATCAGAGGCTGCTGCCGCGATCCAGGGTATCCTTGATACCGACTCCGGCGCATGATATAATTTTATTCTGTATGGCGAGCGTAGCTCAGTCGGTAGAGTGCTGCACTGTGGATGCAGTTGTCGCGGGTTCAAGTCCCGTCGCTCGCCCCTAAAAAAAAACCGGTCAAGTGACCGGTTTTTTTATTGTCAGATAAATTGAGAAGTATCCTGAATTGCAAATTTTACTGCTCACCAGATCAGGAAACCAGGTCTTTAAACAAATCTCGTTTGTTAATAGGTGCAGTTAAGAATCGCCAGAACACTTTACCTGTCGTCAGCCAATAAATCCGGGCTTCATTCTTCGTATTCTGTAAAATCTTTTCTGCCAGGAAAGGAGTAACGGTCTCAATCTTGTCAGCCAGGATATTAAATATCCGTTTAGTTTGGGCAAAATCTTCCGGATCCCGATCTTCATAGGGTTTTAAGATAAGATCAGTCAATACCATACCGGGTCTGATCCCACCGACTATTACCCCGGTACCTTTCACTTCGGCAGCCAAACCTCTGGTTAAATAATGGAGCGCGCTTTTTGATGTACCGTAAAGCGTTAATCCTTCCACCCGCCGTCCGTCACTGCCCAATCCTTCCATGTTGTAAAACGCCCCATTCCCCTGCCCCATGAAACCCGCCAGGGCAACCCGGGCGCCGAACATTGCCCCTGAAATATTCGTCTCCGCCAAGTCTGAAATCTGCTGTACAGTCAGTTCCCAGAAACTCGTCTGAGGTTGAGCAATTCCGGCGTTATTGATCCAGATATCAATGTTTCCAAAATGGCCGGCTGCCGTATCCCATAGTGTTTCCACTTGCTTGTAGATCCTCATGTCACAAGGAATACCCAATATACGTTCGGCTGGAAATCGTTCTGACAGGCTCTGGACTGCTTTATTTACGCTTTCCTGAGATCGTCCGCTGATCACTACTTGCTGGTCCAATTTCAGGAAATTTTCCGCCAGCCCAAACCCAATTCCGCGAGTGCTTCCGGTAATAATTATTGTCTTCAAAATTCACCTCATTGTTTTTCAAATTTACTGGAATTGTACCCTATTGATTGTCATATTATTGCCCTCGCTTTTCATTATTTGCCACCCTGGTGAAGTCGCTCAGTGATAGTGAATGACAAAATAGGAGTCTGTCATCCTGATCCCTTCTACTCCATTCCATTCCTCCCTTCGATACCCCTTCGACTCCATTCCGCTCAGGACAGGCTTGCGAAGGATCCATACTGGGATCAGACATCAAATGTTACTAGAGTCTGCAAAACTTTGTGGTTGGTTTTTTAAGCTCTTGATGGATTCCTCACTGCGTTCGGAATGACAGAAAAGTAGGGGCGACTCAGTGGGTCGCCCTTTTATTTTAGGCAAAGGGTTGTTGTTATTAACTCCCAGAGCGGACACTTTGCGAGAGCAAAGTGGCAGTCGAAGGGCCGACAGGCAATCCCCCAAACACCCAGCGACGCCCCTACGGGGTTAGCCCTGAATTTGTTGAAGGGTTACGCATAAAATCGCGGGCTAGGGAAAGTAAGGACCACCTTCGCCCGGTGATTAAAATCACGGGCTAGGATAAATAAGTCCCTCTGAAGAGGGACTTCTGTAAGTAATCTAATAGTTAAAATCGCTAACCTTTAAACCCTGTTTATACTCATTTGTCATCCTGA
>JAIORG010000241.1 GCA_021108255.1 Anaerolineales bacterium
CAGATGTACGATATCCAACATTTACTGCACGATATCCCAGCCTTTGATTCAATGATTGCATTTGTTGAAGTAGGGCGAGAGTTTTCCACGTTGATTATGCTGTTGGCAGCGGGGTGGGCTACCGGAAGATCACTCCAGACACGATTGGGTTTTGCATTCTTTGCGTTTGGCTTGTGGGATATTTTTTACTATATCTGGTTAAAACTATTTATCAATTGGCCGGAGTCACTTCTTGCGCCTGATATTTTATTCCTGATCCCATTACCCTGGTGGGGTCCAGTTATTGGACCGGTATTGATTGCCGCCTTGATGGTTATTGGTGGGGGTTTGGCCGTAATTGCAGCCGACTATGGGCATTCAATACAATTTTCTGCTTTGGAAATAATAACTTTGCTTGGAGGATTATTAGTGATGTTGTATTCCTTCATGGAAAATTCTCTGTCGGCATTACCTGCCAATGTAGATACGCTTAGCCAATTAAGGCCCTCAACCTTTAGCTATCATATCTATATTCCAGGTTTAATCGTGACCGTGTACATATTGATGCGAGCATACTGGTCACTAGGAAAAATTAAACCAGGAGTAGTTGGGATAAATTTCATCTAAAAAAAGAGAGATTAGCATGACAAATAAAAATGACATTAATTTTGGATTAACCCTTAGTGGTGGTGGAGCACGAGGATTGGCGCATATTGGTGTGCTAAAAGCTTTGGAAAACGCTAACATCCGCCCCGATTATCTAACTGGCACGAGCATGGGGGGCGTGATCGCAGCCGCTTACGCTTCCGGATTAAGTCCTGATGAAATAGAACAGATAGCCCTGGAGTACGGTTCAATACGCAAGCTTTGGAAACTGGCCGATCCCACCTTGCCGCGGCGGGGTTTATTCCAGGGAGAACGACTGCTGGCCTTCTTTGAAGATCACATGCAAGGATGCACTTTTGCTGACTTGCGCATTCCACTCACTTTGACCGCAGTGGACTTGAACAGTAGACAGGAGATTCGCATACAAGAGGGGTTGGTGTCAGAAGCTGTTCGTGCTACTGTTTCTATTCCAGGTTTGTTAGCCCCGGTTGAGCGTAATGGGCAAAGGTTGGTGGATGGCGGTTTGCTTAATAACTTACCCGTGGATGTGGTGCAGTCAATGGGGGCAGACGTGACCCTGGGTGTTGATGTTTATTCAAAAAATGGCGGCCCATCTTTCTGGCAGGAGTTGGGGCAAACGCGCGTTCTTTCCCAGACGATTGGAGACTTGATCATGGTGCTTGGTGATTCGTTAGACCTTTTGATCCAACAACAAAGCCTGAATAAACTTCAAAAGTCACCCCCAGATTTTTTGATTTCTCCCAGCATCCCCGCGGAGGTTACTGTTGTGACCGGGTATCATCGCGCTGCTGACCTTATTGCCATCGGGGAGGAAGCTACAACTCCAATTTTGTCAGATTTGCAAGTTGCTCTTCAATTGACTAATCAATTCTAAAGTGGATATCATTCACATGACAAAAACAAATAATCATCCCTTGATAAGTATCGTAACCTGCACTTTTAATAGCGAGAAGTATTTGAAAAAAGCGCTGGACAGTATTCAGAGACAGACCAATAAAAATATCGAACATATAATTAATGATTCTTATTCAACTGACAAAACCTTGGAGATAATTGGTAAATACATCGAGCAAAATAAAAATGATTACAGCATAAAATTCATCCAATCTCAACCAAAGGGTGTAGCAAACGCCTTGAATGTTGCAACAACAGAAGCTACGGGGGACGTTGTCCACTACCTTCACTCAGATGATTACTACTATAAAAACGATTCTCTGGAAAAAGCAGCTGCTTATTTTATGAAAAACCCAAACCTTATTTGGCTCACTGGCAATTTCTTGGTTGAAATAAAGGGGATCAAGATAGCCATACCGCTTACGCATCTCTTAAGAATAAATCCAGAAAAAGCTTTATCTGCTATGAATATTATCTCTCATGAAAACACCTTTATGAGACGAGAAGCCATCCAATTATATGGTGGTTTCAATGAAGACAAGAATTTTGTTGTCGAATACAGCTTATGGTTAAAATTAATGAGGGATTGTAAACCATTGATTGTGAATGATGAATTTACAGTATTTATCATTCACAAGGGAAGCACATCGACAGGCAGTTTAATTAAGTTTTCAAAAGCAGTACTACGAGCTTTTAAGACTCAAAGAAAAGAAAAAATCTTTCCATTAATAGGTTATTACGAAGACAATAATATTTATTATCAAATTAAAAGAATCCTAAAAAGGGCAAGGGGGACCTTTGCCGGATACCCATAATAAAATCTGGCAAAGAGCGACGCAGCGTGTAGCAGGTAAATGGCCTCTCCCCGGATAATGCTATCCTCAAAGGGGGTTCTCAATCATCAAAAGAGGACTGACTCATTTGTCTAGGCTGGTGGGATTTATATATCTTCAGAAAAGGGAGTTTAATCGGCAAAACAACGAGAAATCATTCGATTTAATGAAAACGATCCGTAATCCTCAAAGGATTACGGATCGTAGCACTTAAGAAGCGGGCAGTGGCTCACTCTCCGGTTCAGGGGGATTAAACCGGTCTCTTTTACCAAGCCATAAGTGCAGGATATAAAAACCCAGCACGGATAGCGCACAAAGTCCAGCTCCCACGTACCAGAGCAGGTTGGGATTATAATTATCCAGAATTAACCCTGCCGCGCTGGGACCAACTGTTGCCGGCAGTGTCCAGGAAAGGCCAAATATCGCCATGTAGCGGCCCCTCATATCCTCTGGCGCGAAGTTTGTAGCCAAAGCAGAGGAAGTGGGCATGATGACCATCTCCCCGATGGTGATAATCACAATGGCAGCAGCAAACAGCCAGTAAGCGGTTACAAATCCGAACATTCCGAACCCAAGCATATAGAAGAATGTGCCCAGTGCCATCATGATAAAAGTGGGGTATTTCTTAATCACCCGGGTGGTTTGAAATTGGAACAGGATCACAATAATGGCGCTGACAGTCAATAAAAACCCATAACCTTGAGGCTCAATACCGTGGTTGTCCCGCAGATAAACAGAGAGAGTGTTGTACATTTGCTGGTAGACAATACCCATCACCATCGACACCACCAGAAATGCCACATAAGCATAGTCCCGCAGAACGACACCATACCCGGCAAACGTTTTCAGCATGCTTTCTGGCTCTTTGTCCGTTTCTGGTTTAGTTTCCGAGATGTAGTAGAAGATGATCACAGCCACAATACAGCTGATGACTGCATCGAGCACAAAAAGCATAAAATAACTGCGGTTGGCGATAAAACCGCCGATGGTTGGGCCAATTATCCAGGCCATATTACCTACCACCCTGAGAATTCCAAAACCTTCCTGGCGTTTGTCCTCTGGCAACAAATCAGCTACCATGGCTTGATGGGCAGGCCCGGCAATATTTGAAAGCAGGCCGATAACCACTGCCAGAAATATGAGAGCCGAAAATTCATTAACCAGCCCCAGGGAAAGGGTGCTTAAGGCGCTGAAAATTAATCCAAAAAGGATCAGGTTCTTGCGTCCTAATTTGTCAGTCAACGCGCCCCCGATCATGGAGCCGATTAATCCAAATGCTGCAAAAGTCCCCAGTACAATCCCAGCCTGGGTCATCCCCACATTAAACTTCTGGGTGATGTAAAGGGAAAAGAACGGGAAAAGCAGCGTGCCGCCGACGCGGTCGATGAAGGAGGCGCCTACAACAACCCAAAATTTTTGGGGGAAATCATGATAAATATTCCGCAGGCGGTTAAACATACGATCTCCGTTATTTATGACAGAAAGGGCATTATAAGCATAAGAAATACAACCAGATACCATTGGGGCAAATGGCTGAAATATTACAATCAATGGGAAAAACTTACCGATTGTGGAAGAGGGTATTTATTGTTTGGTAGTGAACTCCAGCCCAAATTCCGCCAGCGTTTCTTGTTTGGGAATCCCGGTATCGGGATCCCATCCGTGTTCTTTGTATGCGCCTGCCAGCAGCGGCTCCAGCTCTGGAACAAAACCCAGGGACCCCCCGTCCTTGAGGGAGGTTAACATGAAATCCGGCAGACGATCATCAGCCTGCGTGGATCCAAGTTTGATATTGAGCATTCTTTTTAAGGTGAAAATTCTTTTTCCTGCTTTCATCAGTTCTTCCAATGAATAATCCCAGCCGGTGGCAGCGTTTAACCCTGCCAGAAGCTGACTTGCTCCTGGATTCATAAATTGACAAACGGTAAGCGCGTTATAAATGCTGCGCCAGGCCTGTACACGGGCGGCAGTGCGGCCTTTGTCTTCCGAATTATCAAAGCGATCTCCAGGATGGATGCCCAGTTCTCCGGGAGGGCCCTGTCCGGTGTCCACTAAATAAATATCTCCCTGCATGTGACAGGCACCCCGGGGGGAGAGGGCATAAATAGGAGCCATGCCGCTGAATGCCCTGGAATCATGCATGGGGATTTCTAGATTCCTGACAGTGGCAGACATCTCCGGGACATCAAACCGGGCAGCCAGCGCTGCACTGCCTTCAGCCAGCAGGTCGCCAAACCCTTCCCTGTGAGCGGTTAATTCAATCAATCGATGGGCCATCTCCACATCACCGTATTTAATGTCCAATCCGCCGGTTTGCTCTTTAGTGAGGATTCCTTTATCAAACAGCTCACAGGCTAGAGCAATGGTTGATCCAGTGCTGATGGTATCCAATCCATGAATATTACAGAGGTGGCCGGCGTATATTACGCTTTCCAAATCATCTATCATGAGGAGAGATCCAAATGAAGCAATTGTTTCATACTCCGGTCCATCCACAGCGTCAACCTTATATTTAACTGTCTGGGTTTCCCTCCCGCAGACGATTGGACAGCGGTAGCAGGCGGTGTTCCGAGTCAGGTGCTTTTCCGCCATCAGGACACCAGAGAGGTTGCTCCCTTCCTCCCATTCGCCCTGTTGATAGTAGCGGGTCGGCATATCACCGAACATCAGCGCCATGTCCACATAACCCGCTGTGCCGGCCATTCTCATCGCTTGAACCGAGATATCCTCTTTTAATGACTCCAGAATAGCAGTTACTGTTTCTTTAAATGCTTCAGGGTCGTTTAAGGGAGCTTTTCCACTGCCCCGGAAGGCAATCGCTTTGAGATTTTTAGATCCCATAACCGCCCCCATCCCTGTTCGCCCAGCGGCTCTTCCATGATCATTGATCACTGCAGCCATTTTGACCAGCTGTTCTCCGGCAGCTCCAATGCAGGCTATCCGTGCCTTTGGTTCAGCTAATATTTTCCGGATGGTTTCCTGAGTCTGATAGGTATCCTGTCCCCAGAGTTTATTCGCGTCATGCAGCTTAACTTCACCATTAATCACCGATATCCAGCAAGGTTTTTCTGAACGTCCCGTGATCAGCATTCCATCATATCCGGCAAAACGCAGTTCTGGTCCAATAAAACCACCTGTATTGGACTCCCCCCAAAAGCCTGTTAGCGGGGACAGGGCGCTAATAGTGCATCGTCCTGCTGAAGGCATGCTGGTTCCTACCAGCGGACCAGTCATAAATAACAGGGGATTGTCTGGGCCCAGTGGATCTGTGTTTTGATCAATCAGGTCATAGAGCAGCCGCGCTGTGAGACCGCTTCCGCCAATAAAATCTCTGGCGAGAGCAGGGTCAATAATTTTCTCCTCTATTAAACCGGTGGTAAGGTCAACATGCAGATAATTTCTCATAGTTACACTCGCAATTTAAATATTTCTGGTTTATTGTTAACAGAGCAAGCCCCAGGGGACTAAAAATCAACTGGTTGTCCATGATAGGCAGCCTTGAAGATATGCTCTAATTCCTCAAAAGAGGGAGTTCGGGCAGCGGTGATCATCTGGGTGTCGTTAAAGGCATCGTCCACCAATTTGTCCAGCTGGGAAACAAATTCGCTCTCCTCGATTCCGGCATCCGCGATATTTCCAGGTAACCCAATTGCCCGGGAGATTTCCCGGATATGGCTGGCAAGAGCCGGGCCGGCTTTCCCTTCTGGTGTTTGGATGCCCAGGGCGGCGGTTAGTTTATTTATCCTTTGAGGAGCTTCTTGGGCGGTGAATTCAATTGTATAGGGCAGAAGCAAACCTACTGCTCGGCCATGTGGCAAGTGGAATATTGAACCCAGGGTATGACCCATGGCATGAGCTATGGATGCCATAGCGTTGCCAAAGCCCAGCCCTGCGCAGGAGGCAGCATTATGCATCTTTTCACGTGCTTTTTTATAATGATCCTGGTCAGGGTTATCTGATTGGGAAGCCTCGTAAGCCCGCGGGAGATATTTAAGAATGTCCCGGGCAGCATTCAGGCATAATCCATCTGTAATGTCCGTATGCCAGGTGCATATAAAGCCTTCTATTGCATGGGTTAATGCGTCCATTCCGGTGTCCGCGGTGAGTCTAGGGGGCATACCTGCCGCCATAACAGGATCCACTATTGCGATATCAGCTGCATTTTCCCGGTTTCCCAAGCCCATCTTGCGCTGATTTTCCGCGTCGGTTAACACGATTCCCCAGGTGACTTCAGCGCCTGTTCCGCTTGTGGTCGGGATGGTAATTAAGCGGGATTTTTCCCTGAGTCCGAGCTTGATAAAGGGGTTAATTTCAGCAGGCTGCAGATCTGGTCTTTCGTACAGCACCCAGGCGGCTTTGGCAGCGTCAAGGGGTGAACCGCCTCCCAGACCAACGATCCAATCGGGTTTAAATTCACTTGCTGCCGCAGCTCCCTTAATTACAGTTTGGGTTGTTGGATCGGGTTCAACTTCATCAAATACCTGGATATCAAAACCTGCTTTTATCAGATAAGAAGTCACCTGTTCTGCGATACCTATCTGAACCAGGTTATTATCGGTAATGATCAGGGCTCTTTTTCCGATTAACTCCTCCAGCGAGTTTAATGCGCCCTCACCAAAAACGATATTTGGGGAAACAAAATGCCACATCCTGGGCCTCCTTAAAAATCAAAATTGAGAACAAAGACCTTTACCACTCAGTCGGGACATCTGCGCAGCAGGAAACGATTTCCTGGGCAGCTTTTGGATAGCGCATGATCTTCATTAGATCACCCTTCAGTTTTAATTGACGGGTCATCATTCCCTGGATGGGATCGAGTTTGCCTTCGATAACTCTTCGCCAAGTACTGAAGGGAGCATTGAGGGAGTACTCTGTTTCTGGAAGCTCATCTTCATTCACCAGGGCAGCCCCGGGGCTTGAGCCATGGTAAAGTTCCAGGTGTAAGTATGAAGTATGGGGATAGGCTTCGTCCGGTTCGACGACAAAAATAAAATCACCTTCCCAGTCTTTTGCAGAGCGTTGGTAGGATTCGCTCTCGTTTAATAACTCACGAACTTTATTGATCCACTCAACTGAAGGGAATTTGTATTTCATAGTTTCTCCTTTTATAATTTGTGACATAATAATTATACATCTGGAAACACGATCAAGGGAGCGGGGTTCCGATACTTGTGTAAAGGCAAATAAACCCAACGCCGATGTTGTGATTATTAATCGGGAACCAGCAAATTTAATTGATTATTCAAAGGAGAGTCAGGATGAAGATCATCGGATTAATTGGCGGGATGAGCTGGGAATCATCCATTGAATATTACCGGATTATCAATCAGGTTATCCAAAAGGAATTAGGTGGAGTTCACTCAGCAAAAAGCGTTATGGTATCACTCGATTTTGCTGAGATCGAGGAGCTGCAAAACCGGGGAGACTGGGACGAGGCAACTCGAATCATGGTGGAAACGGCGCAATTAGTCGAAAAAGGCGGCGCTGATTTTGTCTTAATTTGTACCAACACTATGCACTTGATGGCGGAAGAGGTTCAGGCAGGCATCAATATTCCCCTCTTGCACATTGCCGACGCGACTGCTCAAGCTGTCAAACAACGG
>JAIORG010000275.1 GCA_021108255.1 Anaerolineales bacterium
TATGTAACCTAAGTCCCACTAAAGTGGGACTTTCTTCTCCTTTTGTCATCCTGAGGGAACCGAAGGATCCATACTTAGATCAAAATTAAATCAAACCAAAATATACATAGATTTGGTAGTCGTAATATGAACTTATGATGGATTCCTCGTTGCACTCGGAATGACAAAATAAAAATGGTTATTCTGATTGCTTTGAGCACGACAATTTCCTGAATTGTTCAGAAGATTGCCACGTCGGCCTACAACCTCCTCTTAATGACCATATTATTAAATCCCTATGTCTCCCAGTCTCCCAATCTCCCCCTCTCCCAGCTTCCCTTCATGCGGTAAAATAAGAGTGACAGTTATTCTCGTACCGAAGGAATATATTTTGTTCGAAATTGTTTTTTTAGGAACCAGCGCCTCAGCACCCTCCGTACAGCGGGGATTAACATCCCAGGTGGTTTTACGGGGGGAACACCGCTTTCTAATTGACGCCGGAGAAGGTACCCAGCGCCAGATTTTAAAGTCCGGATTGGGTTTTAAACGCCTGGACCGCATCTTGGTCACCCACGGGCACCTGGATCATATTCTGGGTCTGGGAGGCTTAATTTCCACCTTTGTGCGTTGGGAAACGATGGATAAAATACTCATCGCGGGGGGAAAATCGGCCCTGGATCGCATCCGTGACCTGCTGTTTGGCGTAGTGCTGAAGGGTAAGTATCCCCCTGTAGAGATCATTTTCCAGGACCTGGAGTCGGGATTGATATTTGAAGAAAACGATTTTACCGTCACTGCTTTCCCGGTTTATCACCGGACTCCAGATTGTTTTGGATTTGTATTTGAGGAGTTTCCCCGCCGTCCATTTCTTCCTGAAAAGGCCAAGGCGTTGAAGATCCCTCCTGGTTCCTGGCGCGGTGAGCTGGTGAATGGAAACGCAGTCACCCTTCCGGATGGACGCAGGATTGATCCGGAAATGGTGTTGGGAGAAGTGCAAGCTGGTACCAAGTTGGTTCATGTTGGCGATGCCGGGCGTACGGATAACCTGGTGGAATTTGCCCGGGGAGCGGATGCCCTGGTGATTGAAGCCACCTATCTAGAAACGGAAAAAGAGCTGGCGGAGCAGTTTGGTCACCTGACAGCCAGCCAGGCTGGAGAGCTGGCGAATGAGGCTGGTGTGGGGACCCTGCTGCTAACCCATATCTCCCGCCGTTATCGGGAAGGCCAGGTGCTGGAGGAAGCCAGCGCGGTATTTCCGGAAGTGTATGTTGCCCGGGATTTTGACCGATTCCAGGTGAAGAGGGGAGAGTGCGTGAAGGTGTGAGCGGGAGACTTTGAGACTGGGGGACTTTGGGATTTGGAGATTGAGTGATGGGTTAGTTTTCAGTAAGTAGTAGATCAACTTCACAGGCATCCTGAGCCTATCCTGCCTGTCCTGAGCGGACACCGAGTTTGTCGAGGTAAGAGCCGAAGGGGTATCGAAGGGTGGTAGTAAGACTTAAGAGTTGGTGAAAAAGGCAGACCCGCAAATTGATTATTCCCCGAAGTTATTGATCACTCATCCTCATCCCGCCGGATCCAGCGATAAAACGCGGATCGCATGCCCGATTCAAGCAGCCAGATTTCATCTTCCTTTTGCACTACACGGATTAACGCTTCTGCAAAGAAATTTAGAAACAGCCAACTCAACGAATCTGCCCGCTTCTGGGTGCCGCTTACCACTGATGCAGGTTCCAATATCTTGCCGTGTTCAAATTTCCCTGCATCTGTTTCTACCGGCAGGACAAACCGGACAATGGCGGTTGTCTCTTCAACAATATATGGACCAGAGGCGAATGGCCTGGAAACGACTTCCGCACGAGAAGCGAGGACATCTGCCCTGTAGCGTCCATTCACCAGGTATATCGAGAAACCGCCGATTGTGCTTTCTATAAAGTCAAATACCATATCCCGGATTTTGTCTTCAGAATAATCAGAGGATAGTTTTAGCCCTGCGCGAATTCCTGGAATACCAATTTCTTGAATTCTCTGTTCGATTGTATCTCGATAAAACAGGTTATCGAGTGCTTCACGCAATCTGTCTTCCCGGGTTAGCGGCATAAAGAATTCATAGATAAGAACGCTTGATGACACCTCTAAAACATAATCTGCAAACAGGCGTTTTTTCTGATCCAGGAGTTCTTTGAAATCATCCAAACGCACCCGGAGAATTTCAGGTTTAGCAAAAAACCGTTCTCCTTCTTGATAAATAAGATCGCTCAGGCGATTGGAAATTCTTTCCTGGGTCTCAGAGATAGACCACCCTGTTTCAGTAGAAAATTGCTCAACTGAAAAAGATTTTTTTTCCTGGGCGTGGGTAATCAAAAAATCAAACGCTTTTTTAATGTTATTAGTTCTTTTTTCCATGAGTAATTGTTCCCTCGTATCTGAAGAGTAGTTTCATTTCAGGTGCGGACCAAGTCCCTATTGCTGTGCTTATTGCATCCCGGATTATTTGGTTTATTACCGGGGCAATACTTTTCATTGGATTACCCAGACTTTACCCTTAAGAAGGCAATTTCTCCAGGGTAAGGTCTTTCCATTTTGTAGGGTCAGTGCTTCGTTTCAGCGCTGCCGCTTGATTAATATCGATATTGTCGCTCTTGGACTCGCCAAATGAAAACACTTTTCTACTGCCGGTACTCTTAACTTCGATTTTTATTGAACCCGTAAGGTTAGTAAGGGCAACAATTGGATTAGAGCTTTTCCGGTGATAACGCAGCATCGTGGTGCATCCAATCAAATCGGGTAATTCATCTTTTCCATTGGGATCAGATGAAACAATAACAACCCTGGGGTTTAATCGGGCTATTCTCTCAAATTGGGTGCCATTCGCGCTCCCGTGATGAGCAGATCTCAATACCGTGCAGGGATCTTCCAGCATTTTCTCTCTATCGAAATGAGCCCAGTTCTCCATTTGTGCATCTCCAGCAATTATCATTCTGAATTTTCCCCAAACCAATCGGGCAACAATGGAGTAATGGTTTACTTCAAGCTTTCCAGATTGGTAGAGATCTTCAATAAACTGGTTTGATGGCCCCAATAATTCAAGTCCAAAAGTTTTGGGATCCAAAAAGGGCGAAGCATCAGGGTTCATTTGTTTATAGCCGGACAGAAAATTCATTGGAATGTTATCTTCAGCCGCGGTATTTATAATCCCTACATAACCAGGAACCCTTTGTTCGTACCGACGCAAAGAGCTAAATGTGACTTCCTTGGCTCCATATTTCTTTATTAATCGATTCACGCCGCTGTAATGATCATTATGAGGATGTGAAACAACCAGGTGATCAATTTTCTGATCCTCTTCGAAACCTATCTGGTCGAGAAGATTTTCTATTTTTTTCGCTCTAATTGCATCGATGATAATTAAATGATTTTTCGGGGTGATAATTATTGTCGTATCACCCTGCCCAACATTCAAGCAGTAAATGATTAATTTTCCTTGCGAATTTAGCGGCATATTAAATTCTCCTGGTGCTTATATGTCCTTTGGTTCAAGATTTCCTGACAATCTTTGGAAAGCTTTTCCTGGATCCTCTCTTCCTGTACTCTTGGGTTCTTCCAATAATTTTCCCAATACCGGTTCTTGCTTTACTTCTTCCAACTCAATGTCTTTTTCAGAGAGTTTTTCAACTAATTCCTGGATATTGTTGTCATCTTTTTCCGCAACGTACTTTTGAAGTTTTTTAAGATCGACAAAATCGACCTCAGCAAACATTCCAGCTTTACTTAGCTCCAGATATGCTTCGCGAAGCGCATCAAGATCATAAGGTATAGAAATGCCGAATTCATCAAAACCATCCTGGCTAAATTCGGTTTCGATTCCAGTCGGATAATATTCTTTCAATTCAGATTCAGTTTCCGCATTTCCTCCCGAAACAAGGGCGAAATTACCCGGTGGAATCCAACAAAGCAGGTAATCGGGCTTACTGTCCTTTTGGGGATAGATAACAATTCGGTCCGGCTGCTTTAACATCTTTCCTCCTTTCTTTTTTGGAAAAACATACTTTCCAGGTGTCTTTCTTGGGCATTGTTGAACTCGAACCTTAACCTGCGGGTTAGGGTATAAAATCCAATGATCTCTAAGTTCAAAGACTTTTCGCTTCTAAATCTTCTCCTTGCTGCCGGTAAAACTGTTCCAGAGCATTCCCCCCAGCTCCATACCGGATTGGTATTCTTCTCCCTTTAAAAACAACTTTTCTACTTTTAATGAAAGCAGATCTTTGGGATCAAGCAGCAGAGGATCCTGGTTCAAAATTACCATATCTGCTATTTTCCCTTCTTCCAGGCTCCCTCGTTCTTTTTCATCAAAGCCAGTCCAGGCTATTTCGTAGGTATACATTTTTAGAGCATCTACAATCGAAACCGATTGATCTGGGTCATAAGGATGATTACAAGCTCCATAGATTCCCTCAATTGGGTCAGGATGAGTCACTGGAGCATCTGATCCACCGCTGAGATGTATTCCTGCTTCTAAAATTGATTTCAGCGGAGAACTTGTTTTGACCCGTGATCCGAGGATTTCATTTAAGTATTCTATGGGCTCCAGGGGGCTGATTAAAAATCCGGGTTGAACCGTAATTCCAATTCCTAACTTGGCGATTTTTTTCAAATCATCGGGAGGAATCAGGCAAGCATGAATTAGTGTGTGCCGATGATCTTCCCGGGGATAATCCAGCAAGGCGGCTTCAAGCGCCTTGACTGCCCGGGAAACAGCCGCGTCCCCGATAACATGCATTTCAATCTGCAAGCCAGCCCGGTTCGCTTTTTTGGTAAATTCAAACACCTCTTCTTCAGTTTGGAAAAGAATGCCTTTATTATTCGGGTCATTACTATAAGGTTCATGTAACGCTGCATCACAGGCAGCGAAGCATCCATCAAGAGCTGTGGCAAAACATCCACCAATGCGGGGAAGTTTACGCTTGAGGGCTTTTTCCACTTCCATGGTTTGAAAGAACAGTCGGGTTTGAAACTGATTTTTCTTGCTTCGGGCTCTGGCAATTAAACTAACAAGTGTGATGTCCAAATCATTGGGAAATCCGATTCCTTCTGTTACGTGGATTAATCCAATCCCTTTTTCAGCCAGGAGGTCATAAGCTCCTAGAATGCTTTTTACGAGATCCAGGGGAGGGACCATAGAGGTCGCGAAATCAACCCCTGCAAAATAGGCCTCATTAAACATGTGGCCTTTTTCCTCCTGAAAACCTGGAAGATTTTTGACCTCGTCGGGAAACTTTTCCAACATTTTGGTATTAAAAACACCTGAGTGCCCATCATAACAAAAAATAACCAATGGAATATCAGGACAGGCTTCATCCAGTTCTGCCCGGGAGATCAACCGTTTTTCCTTTACACTGTGTTTAGACACTCCGTAGGCGATAACCGTTTTTAATTTATCCTTCTGGGAGAGGTAATCATGAATAATCTCTTTGATTCCTTGAATATCTCTTGCTTCCCGGACATCAAAATAGGAGACTGCGAACAAGGCCCAGCTGGAGAAGTGCAGGTGCCCATCCCCAAAAGACGGCAATAATACACGATCCCCTAATTCTGTTACTGAACTATGTGTTTCATATTCTGGAGGTAAGGAATCTCCTAAATAGATAATTCGTCCTTGCTCTTCAACAAGGTAATTATAAATATTATTATCGGCATCTAATGAAAT
Source organism: Anaerolineales bacterium (assembly GCA_021108255.1). Taxonomy (GTDB): domain Bacteria; phylum Chloroflexota; class Anaerolineae; order Anaerolineales; family UBA11858; genus B10-G9. The sequence continues at coordinate 5,687 of JAIORG010000275.1, forward strand.
TATTTTTCCATGATAGATATGCATCGATTTACTGACTCCTTTTTGGATAACCAAAAACCAAAGGATAAAACCAAGAGGGGAGGGTGCTCAGAACCATGAGTACAGGTAGAAGATTCTCTACAGGTGGATAATCAGCTGATCAGCCCTGTCCAAAGGAATTAGCATCACTATTCTTCTGGTTTGGCTTCTCAGGGAACAGCGCCTAATCTGAGTATAGCATAGGGAAAGAGAGTTGAACGTTGGCAGGTTGGAACGATAAATTTTCAACTTATGAATTTTCAATCGTTTGAATGTGTGCAGGGGATGCCAGGCGCGTTGATAGAGGGAAATGATTGGGTATGTGATAAGTGATCAGTATTTAGTAGTTAGTTTAGAAAAATAAGGCAGCAGATTCGCTTGTTTTACATCCTGATTTTATCCTGCTTGTCCTGCGACCAAAGGAAGGAATCGAAGAGCGCTTTATCGAAAGGGTGCCTTGAGTTAGACACGTCCTGGGACTTATGAGATTCTTTGCCTAAACGCAGAAGAGGCGAAGAATCTCATACTGTCACAAACCCGAAGGTTATGAACCAGTTAATCCTTTTTCCTTTTTCTGTTTACGCTTTTCTTTAATGGTTAGTTTTGCTTTCTTTTTTGTTTCTCGTTTGCCCTTATCTCTTTTTCCTTTGTCACCCATATTTACCCATCCTTATTGAACAATAGGCGTTTGTGGTTCACTTTTAATCATAACATACCCGTTGGGAAATTCGGAGCAGGTCCCCCTTGAAGCAAATAGATGGTCAATAGTTTTGAACTGAGTGTTCATCATTAAACAGAAAACATTCAGGACTGCAAGCGCACGGCAGGCGATTTTCTTCATCATGGTCGTTTATTTAAGTACTGCGCTTATTTCTGAGGCAGCATTGTGGGGATTTCCCCTTCGTTTCATTGCGAAGTATCCCAAAAGAGGGTTTTCCAGGTTTCGGCAATGGGGAAAATCAGTTAGAATAGAGCCATCCATTCACCTGCAGAAGGAGATCTCATGTCAAATCAAAGTCTTGCCGAACAAGTAAAAAGTGATATTCAAAGCCTGCAATCTTCTTCGCGGGATTTGCAAACTTCGGTGCGGTTGACGGACATCCGGGATGGCCTGGAGGATTTGGGTACATCTGTCAACGGGATGGATCGGCGGATTGAATCCCTGCGTGAACGGGGGTACGCTTTCGAGAAAGAGCTGGAAGAGACGGCGGCAGATTTTGAAAAAGAATGGGCCGGGATCGTGCCCAACCTAGAAGCGCAAATTGAAAAAGAAGCGAGCGTCATGGAGCGATCCTTACGTCCTTTGGAGGCGCAGATCGCGGGATTGGCGGGAGAAAGCGGGGCGCCGGCAGCCCTGCAGCCGCGCCTGAGCAAGCTCAAGGCGCAGGTGGAATCTCTGGAAGGCCGCGTCGAGGCAGCGGAGCGAAGCATCCGCGGCGGATACGATCAATTTAGCAGCGACGTTCAAAAAGTAAAGAACCATCTCACAAAATTGGAATGGATGCTGACTGAACTCAGCGAGGCGAGCTTTGAGCTGCTGGCAACTGAATCAGGGATCATGGCGGTTAAGGCGGTTTGGGCGAAGGGTGGAAAGCAGACCAAAAATGACCCTGAGGGAGTGCTGTATCTGACTGACCAGCGAATCCTTTTTGAGCAGAAGGAAAAGGTGACGACGAAGAAGGTGCTTTTTGTGGCAACGGAGAAAAAGTTAGTGCAGGACTTGCTCTGGGAAGCCCCCCTGGCACTGATCGAGGAAACAAAGGCCCGCAAAGATGGTTTTTTGAATAAAGATGATTATATCGAGGTGCGCTTTGGCAGCGGCGTGCCCTTTGACCTCTTGCATATACATATCTGGCAAAGCGGCGACGAATGGAAAGCTCTGCTTAAACGTGCCAAAGGGAAGGAATTTGACGGGACAAGAGCCATTGCCATTGATGAGGCTACTGCCAAAAAAGTCAAGGATGCGCCAACGAAATGCCCATCCTGCGGCGGAGCGATCAATCAGGTTGTGCTGCGCGGGATGGAGAGTATTACTTGTGAGTTTTGTGGGGACGTGATTCGTTTGTAAGTATCAGCGAAGTCACACGAATTCCGTCTTGTCTGATTTTCTTCATCCTGAATATACCCTTGCTCAATAACCGCCGTATATGTTGTTGATTGTAACCACTAGAT
>JAIORG010000287.1 GCA_021108255.1 Anaerolineales bacterium
ATGGAAACTGCGACAGATCCGGAGTTTTTGTGCTTTTTCATAGCACTTCCCAGGAAAATACCTATAGAGAGAAAAATCATCTGCATGATAAACAGGGACAGCATACCCAGGGAAACAAAATTATAAAATTCTGCGTCGGGGTTATAGCGGGCTGTATTAACCAGCACCAAGCCCCAGGTTACTAGAGCCAGAACAATACAATTGGTTAAAACAGCCGCGGTTTTGGCTGTAATCAGAGTGCTCCGTTTCACCGGCAAGGTCAAAGAAAACTCAACAGTTTTATCCCGTTCTTCCTTGGAAATGATGTCGCTCCCCCACATCGCCGCGGCGATGGATAAGATTAACCCAATGAAGACATACATCACCCCGAAAAATCCTGTTACAGTTGTCAGGTTAAAAGCGTTCATGCTGAAGGCATCCAGCATAGCCTGGGGCATGCTGTCCATGATGGCTAATAATTCCGGGTTTTCCGCATAAGCTGAAAACTTGGCAAATCCAACCGTCAAGAAAAAGAGGCTGATTCCACAATAAATCAAGAGGGATTTGTAATTTGCTTTCAGTTCCCGCAAATAAATTCTCATTGTTTAAACTCCTTTCAAGCCCTATACCGCTGTGTGGATGTTGCGTTTTGAATACAGCAGGTAGCTGGCTGGAATCGCAATCAGGATGGTGACCACGCTGATCAGGACCAGGGGTGTGTCATAAGCCGCATTCTTGATAATGTAATTGGGTTCAAAATGTTTAAAGGGAGAAATAACCTCAAGGGTATCATCTCCCAGCATGCCGCCAAAAGCACTGAGAACATACATCCCAAAAGCCAATGCCATTGAGAGAGGGGTCACACTTCGGACGCGTTTCATCAATAGGGAAATCAACATCCCTACTGCCAGGAAAAACATTTGAAATAACACAATGCTAAGCAAAAGCATTATCAGCGGTTTGGTTTCAGAGGGCAGTCCATCATTTAACATGCCGATTACCAGGAAGCTGCTAACCCAAACCATAAGATTTGTTATGGTTAAACTAGCAATCGCAGCCAGTAGCTTGGCAGTAAGGATTTCTCCCCGTCTGACCGGTTTAGCCAGTAAAAAATCCGCTGTTAACTCTCTCTCCTCAATCGAGACCAGGGAAAAGCCATAGTTGGAGGCCTGGATTGCCAGGCAGATCTGGCAAAACAGGAAAACCAACCCGTACATGCCAAGGATCGATGATAAGTCCATCTCAGTCATACCAAAGGCAATTAATAACTCCTCTGGGAAGCTCGCCATCATTTCATTTAACGTTTCGATATCTGTAGATATACTGGAAAAAACAGACAGGTAGATCAGGATAATCAGGAAAATGGACACTGACCAGATGCCTACAGATTTCAGATATGATTTAAACTCATGTTTAAATATATTCATGATTTACCCCTACTCGTAGTAATGAATGAAGATTTCTTCCAGGGTGGGCGCCTCGATGGTCACATCAGAAATTTTCTTTTCACTGATCAATTTGGTTATCAAGTTGATATCGCCTTTATAGAAGAAATTGACAGCGCCGTTTTCCTTCTCCAGCTTAATCACGCCAGGGATATCAAACACCTTCTCGTCTATCCCCTCCGCCACCACGTGGATCTTTTTATAATTTTCACGCTGCAGCGTTTGTATGTCTTGAATATCCACGATGCTGCCTTCCTTGATGATGGCGACCCGGCTGCACATTTTCTGTACAACACCAAGGATGTGGGAGGAGAAGAAGACTGTCGCGCCGCGTTTATTTTCCTCTTTAATCAAGTTGAAAAATTTTTGCTGCATGAGGGGATCCAGACCGCTGGTCGGCTCATCCAAAAACAGAAGCTTCGGCTCATGCAAAAGGCCCTGGACAATGCCTACCTTTTTCTTATTGCCATAAGATAGATCATCAATCCTTCGCTTCAAATCAAGCTCCATCAGATCTGACAGCTCATAAATCCGCTCAGTGCAGTCTTTTTTGTAAAAACTCGCCGAGTATTTTAAAAGCTCAAGGACTTTCATACCCTCGTAATAAAATACCTCGGAAGGCAAATATCCAATATCCTGACGGATTTCCGGTCCGTATTTAATACAATCCTTGCCGAAGATTTTTGCTTCTCCGCTGCTGGGATAGATCAAAGAACAAAACAAGCGGATGGTGGTTGATTTTCCAGCCCCGTTAGGGCCGATGAAACCAAAGATTTCTCCCTCTTCCACATTAAAGGATACATCGACAATCCCCCTCGCTTTTCCGTAGTACTTGGTTAGATTGTTGACTTCAATTATGCTCACAACAAGGCTCCTTTGTTTCAAGTGATCTATGATCAAAAATTCGATCCGTTATGATTTTGGGTAATGACACTGCATAATTATACATGTAATTACCATCCAATCACACTCCTTTACCCCCAAAAAGCATAAGTAAGTAGATTGTCACTCTTTATTGATGTTTTGGAATTATCAATAACCTCATTGGCATGAATAGAGTAAAGAACATGTTTGACCTTTTCATGCCTTCCAGCTTATGCCAGAGTCCATAAATTACCCTCCTGTCGCAGGAATTTCGGACGTCAGCTGCGGTTTGGTGTTGGTGTATAATGACAAAAGGTTCACTGGATTTATTTGTAGAGAATGACATTTCCTCCTTAAACTATTGATGATACAAGACAACAGTGGTCGGTAGAATCGAGTGTTTGTGATTCTGCTTTGGAGCAGGAGTAATACAAACCTTCTCTTACTCTCAAACCGGTTCTTGGCCCGCTGCGACGCCTTGACCGCTACCGCCAATTCTATCCTGCTCTTAAGCCAACATTCGCTGGAATGGCTTATACTGAATAGGTATTCCAGAAAGATTACCGGTTTTCCCTGTCCAGGTATTTCCCGGAAAGCCTAAATTATTTGCGATCACAAGTTAATCAATATTAGTTCGAGGAGATAAGTATGTCCTCTACTACCTGTCAAATCACCACTCCCTCTTCCGTCTGGTCTCCAGCTGAGACCCTCAGCCCCCGGGTCCGGCAGCTGCGTGAAAAGTTCTGGAACTTTTATACCCGGGACTATACCAACGAGGTGCGTGCTTTTTCCACCGGTACTGACTGGGATCAGGTTTACGCTCCCTGGAACTGGACTGGCGCTCCCGAAATGATGATGTTTTTCGATGGCGCAAAGGCTTACCTGCTGGCTGACGCCACCCAGGTAGAACTTCCAACCGGTTTCTGGGATCAGCCGTTGGTGGTGCGGAGAGCTTTATTTTTCCAACAGGTGATAAAAGAATATTTACCTGTGCAAATATTGGAAGGAGAACTCGTTGTCGGGTCTCATTTTTCGACTGCTTTCTCCCGTTCTTTGACCCGCCGGGAAGCCCGTCAGTTTAACCGCAGGGAGAAAAGTTTTTTATCCAAGGTTAAACGACTGAACGGTTTGGGAGTGGGGAATTGCGGAGCCATCCCCGGTCATCTCATCCCTGATTATCCTCGTATATTGCGCTTCGGCTGGCGAACTATCCAGGCCGAAGCCGATGAAATCGTTAACGACCCTTCGTCGACAGCTCAACAGCGGGATTTGGCCCGCGCTGTATCCATTTGTGCTGATGGTGTACGGGTGTTCGCTGCCCGTTATGCTGCTCTGGCCGAGCAGTTGGCTGCTCGAGAAACTAACCCTGCCCGCCAAGCCGAGCTCACCGATATTGCCGAGATTTGCAGCAGGGTCCCCTGGGAACCAGCCCAGACCTTCCCTGAAGCGCTGCAATCTTTCTGGTTTACCCATATGCTGCTGCTGGTAGCTGAGAGTTACCCCGGCCCCGGTGTCTCTCCCGGCCGCGTGGATCAATACCTCCAACCTTATTTCCAGGCTGATATCGAGGCTGAACGCCTGACTCCTGAACAAGCGAAAGAGTGGCTGCACTGTTTGTGGATTAAGCACAATTATGTTTATGACTTCCAGGGTTGGGTTGGCACCAACCAGGGCATTAATGCCTCCTTTGGTCAGCTTGTCACTCTGGGTGGAATGGACGAAAATGGAGAGGATGCCAGCAACGATTTGACTTACCTGATGCTGGATGTCATCCAGGAAATGAACCTATTGGAGCCTAAACCAAATGTGCGAGTACACGAGGGAACTCCTGATCGGCTGCTCGACCGTCTGGTAGAGATGGTCGCAGAAACCCAGGGCAGTCCCTTCCTGCTTAACTTTGATGAAAACTCTATCGCTGGCCTGCGCTGGCAGGGTTTGCCTGAGGACAAGTTATGGGATTACGCCCCCGTCGGCTGCCTGGAGAATACCCTGCAAGGCTGCGATCGCTCCGGCACGGTGGACATAAACCTGAATATCGCCAAGGCGGTAGAGCTAACCTTGCACGACGGTTGTAATGCGGAAAGCGGCGAGCAGGTTGGACCCCGCACCGGCGACCCGCGCACATTCAATACTTTCGGCCAGTTTTTCACGGCTTTCAAGACGCAGCTCAAAACCATTATGGAATTGCTCATCACTGCCAACAACATTGCTGACGCGGGCCGGGCACGCTTTGGTCCGACACCTTATGTTAGCGCGTTGGTTGAAGGATGTTTGGAAAGCGGAAAAGACATCACTGCTGGAGGAGCGCTTTACAATTTCATCACCATTGAAGGCATAGCCCTGGCGACAGCGGCCGACAGTTTAACCGCAATCAAGAAGTTGGTCTATGACGAAGGTTCTGTAGAGATGGACCAACTGCTGGGTGCATTGGATAATAACTTTGAGGGATACGAATCTTTACGGCGGACGCTGATAAACAAAGCCCCAAAATATGGCAATGACGACCCTGAAGCCGACGAAATTGCTCGCCAGATCAGCCAATTCTGGACAAAGGAAGCGTTCGAACATGTCACCCCCGAGACAGGTAAACGCTATCGGGGAGGATATCTCTCCTGGAATTACTGGATAGCTTATGCCCCAACTACTGCCGCCACACCAGATGGACGCAAACGCGGACAATATTTAAGCAACGGTGTCTGCCCGGTCAACGGTGTTGACCGTTTGGGTCCTACTGCGGTGGTCAAGAGCGTGGGCAAATTAGGGATGGAAACCGTCCCCAATGGATCTTCCCATACGATGAGTTTCTCTCCTAGCTTGCTGCAAAGCCAGGAGAACAGAAGCAAACTGGGAGCTTTGCTGCGTGCCTATAATCAAGTTGGCGGGACTTGTTTGCAGGTCAACGTTGTCAGCCCGGAGACACTGCAAGCAGCTCAAAAGGATCCAGCCGCTTACAGCAATTTATTAGTGCGCGTCACTGGCTACAACGCCTATTTTGTCACGCTGGGCAAGGAGATTCAGGATGAAATTATTGCCCGGGGGAGTCATGTGTTGTAACCAGGTGTAAGGCGTATTTTGTTTCCTAAGGTTTCAGCACGAACAAGTTATTTGAGAGAAGTTCAATTATGGGACTAACTGGCCTCATCTCCAACATCCAGCGCTTCAGTATTGAGGACGGCCCCGGCATTCGTACCACTGTCTTTTTTAAGGGCTGTCCGCTGAGTTGTGCCTGGTGTCATAACCCGGAGGGAATTTTTCCTCACCCGGAGTTGGTGTGGTATGACGTGCGCTGCATAGGCAGCCGCGACTGTCTCGGCGCCTGCTCAGAAGATGCGCTGGAACTGGTTTCGCAGGGGATGGTCATTGACCGCCAGCGGTGCACTGCCTGTGGCGATTGCGTTAGTGCCTGTCCATCCAGCGCGCTGGAGATCATCGGCTGCGAATGGACTCCGGAGGAATTATTAGCCGAGCTGCAAAAGGATTCTGTCTTTTACGATACGTCCGGCGGTGGGGTGACTCTTTCCGGCGGCGAACCGATGGTCCAGGACGACTTCGTGCTGGCAATAGCCAGCTTGTGCCGTGAAGCCGGGATTCATCTGACCCTGGATACCTGCGGCACGGTTGGATGGGAGAGATACGAACGGGTCTTGCCGCTGGTTGATTTAATCCTTTATGATTTGAAAATTTTTGATCCGGGATGCCATCAAGAGAGCACAGGTGTAGCAAATGACCTCATCCTGGAAAACGCTCGCCGTATAGCTGCTGCCGGGATACCGATGTGGATTCGGACGCCTGTTGTCCCAGGCTACACTGCTGATAAGGCCAATATCGCTGCCCTGGGAGATTTTATCGCTGCCGATTTACCAAACGTCGAGCGTTGGGACTTGCTGGCATATACCAATCTGGGTCAGCCCAAGTATCACCGCCTGGACCGCTCCTATGCCCTGGAGGGAGTTCCCCTCCTGACCCGCGTTGAGATGGAAGGGTTCTACGACGTTGCTCATCAGCGAGTTCCCGCAGCGGTTTGGTCAGGAGCAACCCGGATGGAAGATGCCTAATAAAAGTGAAAAATATAAGACGCCCTTGGCTTTGTTTCTCCCTGGGAAGGATGCTCCTTTTAGAAAGAAGTATGAATCGAGGTGCAAGCAATGAACACACACTTAATTGATAACTATCCTGGATTGATGGAAGCTCTCGCCGGAGAGATGACTCCCAAATTCCTTGCCACTTGCTCAAGTGACGGTATTCCCAATATTGTGCCCTGCACATCGTTGACCTCGGCAGGCGATGTGGAGAATCGTTTGATCTTCGGTAATTTCTTACTGCGAAAATCGGTAGACAACCTGAATCAAAACCCGAAAGTGGGGGTAATGGTCATCACCCCTGATCTGGAAGGTTGGATTCTGCAGGGGGATTTTGGGGAGTGGCAGCAGACCGGTCCTTACGCGGACTATCTCAACAACTCTGACCTGCTGCGCTACAACGCTTATACGGGCATTCGTAACGCGGGCGTCATTCAGGTCCGGAAAGTTATCCGCCATTTTCAGATCTCAAAACCACGAGTGTTGGCTGACTACCTGCTGGCCCGTGCTTGTTCACCTTCTAAAAAGAAAGGGAGTTCAAGTGAGGCAGTGGTTTTGCCTCCTGTGGTTCGAAAGAATTTCAGTTTGCTGATGGCTGTGCGGATCCTGACCTTCCTGGATAGTGATGAATATCCGCTGGTGATTCCAGCCCTCTCCCTTCAACCCTCAGGGGAGAGTACGTTTGTTTGCGCTCCGGGAATGTTTGGGGACATGCTGGAATTGGTGGATTCTGGTTCCCCCGTCGCAGCTTCGCTGCTTACTTTTGATGCAGTCTCTTTCCAGGCTAAAGGCCGCTGGCTGGAGAGTCGGAAATTATTAGGTGCACCAGTGGGATTCATGTCTGTGACATCCGCCTATGCTGGTGGACCTCCAATTCCGGGCCGCCAGGTGGCATGATACCGGGTTCGCATAAAACAAGGTCATCTGGAACCAGGGGTCTTCCCCGTTTTTCTTAATTACATTTTTTATTAAACAGGCTAACAGTTTATATCCACTGTTAGCCTGTTATTTGTTTTTCAGAAGTGTAAATTAAGCCAAAATTTTTCTAAAGTTCTTTTGTAAAAAAGTAGCGCTGATTCCCGGGAGGAAAATCCTGCAGTTCGCCAAAAACCTGATAGCCATGTTGTTTATAGAAACCAGGCGATTGAAAACTGAATGTGTCCAAATATGCATTCTTTGCACCTCGCTGACGGGCTTCATCCTCAGCATGCGTCAAAAGGCGATGACCGTGACCGCTGCCGCGGAGATCATCTCTGACCCATAAGAGATCGATATAAAGCCAATCCCAATAAATTTCGCCGAGCACCCCTCCGACAATTTCTTGGTCAGGCGCCTGAAGAACGAAACATAGGCGGGTAAACTTATTATCACCTGCTTGATCTTTGTTGTAATCGCCAACACCTCGTCCAATGATCCCCCAGGCAGATTCTTCAGGCTTGTCAACGTAGGAGATGTTAAATTTTTT
>JAIORG010000119.1 GCA_021108255.1 Anaerolineales bacterium
AACAGCAGATAAAGTCTTATTTTGTTTTATACTGGTTAAGGGCTGCGGGTGAGCTCATCCGTTATGCATTTTCAATAAAAGTGTTGGAAAATGGAAACCAATAAGGTTGAGGAATCTAACAATAATAGGTTACCAGTGTGGGTATTGATTGTTGGTTTTGGATCTATCATTAACTTTGTTTTTTGCATATGGAATCTTTCTTATCCAGCCCATGGCCGATTAGTCTATTTCTGGTTTACTAAGCTGTATACATATTTATTATTTCCATCGTTCATTTTATTCCCATTAGGTTTTTTTGCTGTTGCTTTATGGTTCAGCAGTCTAACTAAAAGAGAATGGGCAAATGTACTATTAAAAATAATCGGAGGCGTACTAGCTGCGTTTGTCTTTTTACCAGCATTAAGTTTTACATTTTTCACGACAACACTTAGAGTAATTGGAATGGTAAAACAGGAAGATCAAACATATTATCTTGTGGATTATTACAATGATCGCGCAATAGATATTGCGTTCTGCACTTCAAACAAGTTTGGTTTTTCAGGCCATTGCGAGAATATTGCCTGGAGTGGTAATGACACAGACCCTGTTATGTATATTGACAATGAGACAAACCTTATCACCGTAAAATCAGAAAAACCTTCATTCATATGGATTAATAGTGTTCCTCCTCAGTGTAATAACATAAGCAATGAGATAGATGGAGCAACCTATGTTGGAGGTTGTTTTGATTAGGAAATAAAAAATGCATAACCCACGCTCCACCCGACCGCCTTCGGCGTGGGGAATCAGCGGCTTTTAGCAATCTTTGGTTCTTAATCTATAATCATTAAAAGAGTAAACCGGCGGCAGGTGAGCTAATCCGTTATGCAGTGATGCTTATAAATGAGGTTTATAATGCCTGATCAAGATTCTTGTTTTGTTTGCCGAAAGCACAATGGCCTTGAATTTGTACCGGGAGGAGCAATCTATGAAGATGGGCTCATATTTTCTGGTCATTCTTGGTCAGCTGAGGATCAGAAAACACCATATCTGGGTGGATTTATCGTCGAACCTAAAAGGCATATACCAACTTGGGCTGAACTAAACGATGAAGAAGCAGAGCGAATAGGCATAGTAATAAGAGATGTAAGCAGAGCCTTGAAAGCAACTGTTGATGCTGAACATATTTATGTTTTTGTTTTGGGTCATCATGTTCCTCATTTACATGTCTGGGTTGTCCCCCGCTATCCAGGTACACCCAGAGAGTATTGGGGGCTTGAAGTGTTTGAATGGCCTGATCGCCCAACGGGTGGTCAAAAAGAAGTCGAAGTCTTATGCGAGAAGATGCGGTCATTTCTATAATGATTTGCCTGCAAATGTCTTTTAATACTCTCTGCATAACCCACGCTCCACCCGACCTTTGTGGACCGGCGGCGCAAGTATAATCAAATTATCTTAGGCGGGTGAGCTAATCCGTTAGGTGCGCTAGGTTCTTAATTATTCAAACAGGACTAAATATGTCAAAGCTAATTTATGGAGATCGCATCACGAAAAACGCCCCCGTTTTAGTTGGTAGCTCTGCTCAGATACTTGATCCATCAAGCAAGAAAGTCTTGCTTACAAAGCGGGGAGATAATGGTCGATGGTGTACTCCTAGTGGTCAACTAGATTCAGGGGAAAGTGTAGCAGAGACTTGCGTTAGGGAGGTATTTGAAGAAACTGGTTTGATAGTCCAAGTAGAGCAATTGATTGGAGTCTACTCAAATCCAAATATGCTTTTATCTTATGATGAACAAAATCAATATCAACTAGTCTCATTCCACTTTGCAGTCACTGTGGTTGGCGGTGAACTGGGTTTGAGTAATGAAACAACTGATGTTGGCTATTTCTCTTTAGATGAAATAAGAAATATGGACCTAATGGAACATCATCAACAACGCATCATGGATGCTTTTGCAGGTAAGAAGGAAACCTTTATCAGGTGAATATATGATGAAGGATTAATGATGCTGGCGCCCTAACCCACGCTCCACCCGACCGCCTTCGGCGTGGGGAATCAGCCGCTTTTTGCTTTTATTGGTTCTTAATCTATAATAATTAAAAGCAGTAATCGGCGCCAGGTGAGCTCATCCGTTATGTGTATACATTTTATTTTGCTATGAAAGTAATTAAAGGAAACCTAATTGAACTTGCTCTCGATGGCGTTTTTGATGTCATCATCCATGGATGTAATTGCCAATGTGTTATGGGTGCTGGAATTGCTAAGTCCATTAAGAATCATTTTCCTGAAGCTTATGAAGCTGATCTCCAAACGGCAAAAGGAGATGAATCGAAATTAGGATCTATCTCATTTGTTACTGTCATCCGCGAAAACAGAGAACTAACAATCGTTAATGGGTACACTCAATATCATTGGCGCGTCTCTGGAGTCTTGGTTGATTACGAAGCAATTCGATCCGTAATGAAAAATGTAAAATCTAAATTTGGTGGGAAGAGAATCGGCTACCCTCTTATTGGGGCAGGTCTAGCTAAGGGTGATTGGGAGACTATCGCAAAGATCATTGACCAGGAATTAAATGGTGAAAATCACACATTGGTTAAGTTCTCAAAGTAAATCGGTGAAAAATTGATACATGTAAAAGTTGTCTGGAATCATGATGTAGATGAACCTACTGATCCAATTGAGATCTGGTATGAGATAGAAAAAGAGCAATGGGCAATCCGCGGTTTTGAATTATTCTATGATGGTGCTATCTGCAAACTGAACAGAAAGGGCTTGAGTGCACAAATTCCTACGCTGGAAGAGTTAGAAGACATAAAAGATTTTGATGGTTATAGTATTAGTAAACAAGACTTTGAAGAGATGTGGAACAAGGCCAAAGATTGTAAGTTTGTTCCATAAGAAAAACACATAACCCCCGCTCCACCTGACAGCCGGTTAAGGTGGACGTTTCGGGATAAAGGATCATCAAATCAAGACCCGGCTGCAGGTGAGCTCATCCGTTATGTTGTAAATAATTCTAATAGTTGAGGTTTAGGAAAATAGTTGAAGCTTCTTAAATGGATTTTATTTGCATTATTAACAATACTCATCCTTGCTTTCATTAGTGTAGGATTATCAATCCATCGCTTTTCATCCTATAGTTTAGCAGAAAATGCTGATGCAGCTATTGTCCTTGGAGCTGCTGTTTGGGATGCAATGCCATCACCGGTATTTGAAGAGCGAATTAATCACGCTATCAATCTCTACTTAGATAAAAAGGTCAAATACTTGATCTTTACCGGCGGCGTTGGAATTAAGGATGATCAGTCAGAAGCGGAAATCGGTAAAAATTATGCAATCAACAATGGTGTGTCGCCTAAACATATATTCATAGAATCTGACTCAAGGATTACGTATCAAAATCTGGTAAATGCAAAAGATCTATCCGCTGACTTAGGCATAAATACTTTTTTGATTGTTAGTGATCCCTTACATATGAAACGTTCTGTTACTATGGCTGAGAACCTTGGAATGCTAGCTTATCCAAGCCCAACTCCGACCACAAAGTATGTAAGCTGGCGTTCAAAGCTACCATTCCTTATTCGCGAAACATTCTTTTTCATCACCTATCAAGGTAGAAGAGCTATTGGTGTTTGGCAATGATTAATATCATCACAATTAATTTCCAACATAACCCCCGCTCCACCCGACCGCCTTCGGCGTGGGGAATCGGCGGCTTTTTTTCATTTATCGGTTCTTGATCTATAATCATAAAAGGCAAAACCAGCGGCGGGTAAGCTCATCCGTTAGCTTGATAAAAATAAATGAAAAACACAATTTCAGGCTCATTTTCAAGTAGATGCTTTAAGAAATATCACCGTTTAATCTTCTCTCGCTTATTCTATGTTTTATTGTTAATCGGCATCGTAACTGTATCATGTTCTTCGGCAAGTGAAGCACGCGAAGAAAGCTATCGGCCACTTCCAAACAATTGGGTACTTGAGGAATTCGATATTCCTCAGGATCATGAAATTCGAAGTGAAATTGTAGCAGGAACAGAAGAAAAATATGACATGGGTTATAGCCTTTATGAATGGTTACCAAGTTCAGTTTATGAATACTTTTCGGAACAAGGCTTTGTCATCAACACCTATTGTATTGATGAATCCAGTGGCGGAGATTCTTGTAGACACTCTGTAACAGATGTGTCTTCCAAAGATCAAATAGTGTATTCTGTTGATCATGAAGAATCGGCGCTTCATCCATATTACTTGGTTCCATATGTGTGGTTGTTCGATGACTACTGGTCGATAGAAATCCGAATTGGTGGCTACTACGAATCCGAATTAATCAAAGATATTATCATTGATGGTAATTCAATGAACGAGAAGTATGGGTTTGATAATTCATTTAGGCTTCATTCTATTAATAATTTACCCTTCTTCTTTTATGAAAGAAGTGGCTCATATGGATTTGTATATGATTCTATTGAATATCCACTTGATTATTCAGAAATCTGGTATGCAGATTGTTGTGCCGCTATAGAGAGTAATCCAAGAAGGTACGAAACTTTTGTTTGGTTTGATGCAAAGATCGATGAAAGCGATGATTATATTTGGGTAGTTTTAGGAGAATTCATTTCATCAGATGAAGGGAATTGACTTCTTTTTTTTCAAGCTAACCCCCGCTCCACCTGACAGCCGGTTAAGGTGGATGGCCGGGATATAGGATCGGATTAACCAAGACCCGGCTGCAGGTGAGCTCATCCGTTAGTTCGCTAATATTCTTTACATAATAATTCATGTTAGATACTAAATATCTTAATACATTACGAATAATTCATGACAAACTCAAAAACTCCTCCATCACCTGGGTGATAACAGGCAGTTTGGGTATGGCTTTACAAGGGGTTGATGTCGAAATCAATGACATTGACATCCAAACCACTCATAATGGTGCATACGATATAGAATTACTCTTTTCGGAATTCGTAGTTGAACCCGTTTCTTATTTAATTTCCGAGAAGATTCGTTCTCATCTTGGTAAGCTACAAATAACCGGTATTGAGGTTGAGATCATGGGTGGTATACAAAAGCGATTAGAAGATCAAACCTGGGAAATGCCTATCAACCTAGAGAATCATCGGTGCTGGTTAAATATTAATAAGATGCATATTCCAGTATTGTCTCTAGAATATGAATACCAAGCATATCAAAAATTAGGCCGAATAGAAAAAGCTGAAATATTGAAGAATTGGTTATCTAAGCAATAGTGGACTAAACCCCGCTCCTCCCAACAGCCAGGGGCGAACCGAGGACGAAAAACCGAAATATTATCTGTCGGCGGGTGAGATCATACGTTATTTTACTTATGGATTCCTTACATGGATAAACACTTACGAAATCTCATACTTTCCTACGATAGGGCAGCCGATGAGAGGGATGAATTTGAAGCTTTTGATTGGAAGAAGGATTTACGCTGGAAATTCCTCAGTGCTCTTAACAAGGAGGGCAGATCCAAGTTGATCGACATCGGTGCTGGAACTGGAATTCATGCAAAATTCTTCCAGGACCAGGGAATTGATGTCACATGTTTTGATTTATCCCCAGCGCTTATTGAGAAATGTATTGAAAAAGGATTAACGAGTTATGTAATGAACGTTTTGGATATGTCAAGCATCGTCCAGGTTTATGATTCTGCCTTTGCACTTAATTCTCTCTTTCATGTTCCTCTAAAGCTTTTACCGAAAGCCTTATTCAACATGTCCAATATCCTAGAGTCGGATGGGTTATTATTTTGGGGACAATATGGGGGTGAGCGTCGTGAAGGAGTATATCAAGATGACAACTATCAGCCAAAACGATTCTTTTCTCTCCTAAATGATGAACAAATGCACGAAATGGCTTCAATGAAATTCACTATAGAAAGTTTTGATCGAGTCGAATTAGAAGATTTAGCACCGCTTTATTTTCAGTCTATGTTATTGCGGGTAAAACCGAAGCCACAGTAGCAAACTAACCACCGCTCCACCCGACCCTGGTGATTAGGAGGCGCAAGTATAATTAAGTTGCCTTAGGCGGGTGAGCTCATCCGTTAGGGTGCTAAAAACATGAAATTAAAAGTAACTAATTTAGAAAAGTCATTATCTAAGGTTATTGAAATTAGAAACAAAACAGATAAGGACATATCTGTTTTGATTTGCAAATTTGATTGGGATCAAAGAAAAGATATCCGAATTGTCTCATTGATTAAAATATTGCGTTTTCTTATTGCCCTTCAATTATCTCTTCATTCATTGATAAATATGGCGGATACAGAATATGAACATTGGTCCGACCTAAAATTACCAAGACCAATAGATGAAGATATAGAAGGGTATTTGCTCGCGTATAAATCTTTCATTGAGATATCATTTATTTCATCTCTTTTCTCAATTATCGAGTCCACAATTCGTGCATATTATCAACACATTGATTCAAATGAATATGAACAAATCAAAAAGAGTACTTATAAAGTCACAAATAAATTCCTATTAGAAAAACTTGACAGAGAATTTACTAATGGCCTTGAGTGGGTAGATTTCATGCGCAATATTCGGAATGTCATACATAACAATGGTGTTTTCAGTCCAATTGATGGAAAGTCAAGAACAATGATCTATAAAGATAATGAATATAGATTTATCCCTGGAAAATTATTACACTTCGTAGAATGGCCTTTATTGCTTGATCTAGTTAATGACTTTAGAGAGTTGATGTTTCAAATCAGTATTGATGAAAATATTTGCAGCTTACCTGGAACAATACCTGAACCTTTTAGGAAATCGGAAATCGATGGTATTTTATGATTTATTTCCTAAGAAACTTTCACCCTAACCCACGCTCCACCCGACAGCCTGCCACGGCCGCGTTTTTGACCGTTTCCTCCCTTTATCGGTTCTGGTTCTATAATCATTAAAAGCAAACCCGGCTGCGGGTGAGCTATACCGTTATAAATATGGCTAATGATTTTGGTTTGCTAATTGATCTTGATGGCACGTTGATTGACAATGAGCATTTAAAGGCTATGGCATTTTCACAGGCCATACAAGAATTGGGTGGTGAATCTAGTCCAGAATTATACAAAGATGTTATGGGTATGAGTGGGGCAATAATCAGGGACCGCTTCATTCATGAATCTGGCATATCTATTGATTCTGATATCTACTTTGATACCTATAAATCGCTATATGAACAGATGATTAAAAATGATCTATGCATAAGACCCGGAGCGACTAATTTTCTTGAATCTGCTTTTGATGCAGGGTTTAAACTCGCCATTGTAAGCGGATCCTACAAAGACTCAGTTTTCTGGATAGTTGAGTCTCTGAAATTGGGTAAATACTTTGGGGTAATAATCACAGGAGATGATGTAAAAAACAAGAAACCAGATCCCGAGTGTTTTATTTTGGCTATGAAAAACTTAGATCTCGCTCCCAAAGATATTGTCGTCTTGGAAGATACAGAAGCAGGAATTTCAGCGGCGTCAAAAGCTGGAATCAGATCATTGGGAATAAGACACTTATACAATCAAACCCATGATTTTTCCCTGGCGCATAATGTTTACACATCTTTTGAGAATGATCTTGGTGTGTTGATAAAAGATTTGAACACGTTGATTCCTAAAGCTAATTTATAACCCCCGCTCCACCCGACAGCCAGGTAAGGTTTGCATTTTATTAATGATGGCCATTAAGCATTTATACAAACTTCAGTAGAAAATTAACTTTATACTGGTTAAGGGCTGCAGGTTAACTTTTCCGTTATGTTTATTAACTTTAGTTGTATTAATGATTTTTCTCCATAGATTGGCA